>CAZIRG010000021.1:0-15191 GCA_964541505.1 uncultured Syntrophomonadaceae bacterium
AGGTCGGGGGTTCGAATCCCCCTATCTCCACCAAAGGAAAGTCAATAGTCACGGGGGTTTAGCCGCTCTCCGTGGCTATTTTGTTTTTAGATCAAGTTTTCAGCAAATTTTACCAGCATGTCTGCTATGGCTTTAATCTCTTGCAGAGAAGCAGAAACGTTTTGAGTTTTTTCTGTTTGTTTGCTGGCAATTGCCTCCACGGATGTGATTTTTTCATTGATGTCCTGACTTGATTTTTTTAAACTTTCCAGTATTTTTTCAATTTCTTTTAGAGAATTAGAACTATTTTCGGCTAGCTTTCTTATTTCATCAGCTACTACACCGAAGCCCTTCCCTAGCTCACCTGCACGAGCAGCTTCAATGGCAGCATTTAACCCTAAAAGGTTGGTTTGAGCAGTGATTTTTTGGATTACTTTCAAAACTTGATCCGTTTGATTCATTTTAGTAGTTAATTCGGCAGCAAATGAACTCAGATCTTTTCCTATATTGTCCAGTTCCTCTGAGTTAGCAGAAAGATGGTCTGTCAAATCGACAAGAGTTTCAATAGATTTAAAAAGTCCATCTGCTGTTTTGAAAATTTCGTTTTGCTTATCAAGACTTTTAGCCGTGGCAATAGCTCCGAGAATTTTTCCTGTTTGCGGATCCGTGATAGGCATTCCTATGCCAACATAAGGGACGCCAAAAGTGCTGCTATCCATTTTTTTAATGATTCTTTTTTTTTCTTTAATAGCTCTCCAGCCCAAGGTAGTTTCCGGGTAATGATCACCGACTTTCATTTTAAGGTCAATTTTTTCACCCGGGTAGTAGGCAGCAACACGCTGGGTTTTAGCATCTGCAACAGCTACCAACAGATCATCCTGGGTCATATCATTTAAATAAGGGGCGACAGCGATAAAGGCATCCATTATGTTTCCGTATTTATCCATTTTTTTATACTCCTTTTGCTTTTATTAGATATTTTTCTCGATTTGATAACCCGAAACTTTTAACTATTAAATTAATGCCTTCGGCAACTCCATCAATCCGCAATTTGCCTTTAAAAAAGAAAATTCCTATAGAATCAAGTTAAGAAAATATTAGTAAAAATAATACTTAAATATAATCTTCTCTAAATTCACTTTCGCCCTAAAAAGGAAAAACCCTTTTTTTATTTTTAATTTTTTTATTTTTAATCTGCCAACTCTCAACTATAATGTATCACCTTGTAAAAACACAAAAATCATTTTTCCATGATAAGTCCTCCCAGAATTAAATTCTTATTTTCCCAAGGAAGGATTTTCTTCTATTTTTGCGAATTATTCTAAAAGGAAGAGGTGTTGCCGATGATAAAAAAAATTAATGTAGCTATTATTGGTCAAGGTGAAGAAAGTATAGCTGCTTATCGTGTCATCAGGGAAGTTGCACAGGTAAAACTGGTAGGAGTGGTAGATTATGATGGCAGGCTGACGGAGCTAATCAAGAAAGAAAAGGATAAAGTTTTAATTATAAAAGATTTTCGCCCCTTAATTCAGGACAGTAGCCTGAATGTTATACTTTTTGCTGGTGAGGACTTGGAACTCCTCGCTAAGATAAAAAGGTTGAAAAACCCTGCTTCGTCTATTATGGAAGCTAGGGCAGGTAATTTTTTAACTACTTTATTGCAAACGAATAAGGAACTATTAGAAGCAAAAAAATTAAAGGGAGAATTGTGGGCAATTCTTAATTCGGTGCAGGAAGCTATTGAAGTAGCTGACAATACTGGGCTGATAAAATATGTTAATCCCTCTTTCACTAGGGTAACAGGCATCCCTGCTGATAAACGGGTGGGTAAGAATATTTTTGAAGTTTCTCCACAAGGTGCTCTGGCACAATCTTTAATATGTCAGCAAAAAGTTGTAGCTTACCGTTCCAATGTAGGCGGTTCTGGAGTAGAAGTTATTTCCAATGCGGCTCCGATTGTAGTGGAGGGGGAAATTGAAGGAGCAGTAGTTGTTTTTCAAGCTATAACCGATATCTTTAAATTAATGGATGAATTGCAGAAAAGCAGTACTATTATTGAAAATCTTTATACTCGCATGGATGTGATTATGGGAAGCAAATATACTTTTAAGGATTTGGTAGGAAAGTCTAAAATTTTCCGAACTACTGTAGAGGCAGCACAGAAAATCTCCCGGGGGGATTTTACCATTTTTCTTACCGGAGAAAATGGTACTGGAAAGAATGTTTTTGCTCCTGCTATACACCAATATAGTCAGCGTCGAAACAAGCCATTTGTTAAAATAAAATGTACTGATATTCCAGAAGAAATTATGGAAAGTGAGTTTTTTGGATCTGAAAGAGAAACTCCTGCCGGAACTATCACCACAAAGCTGGGGCGTGTGGAGATAGCTTACGAGGGAACTCTTTTTATTGAGGAAATAGGGGTTCTTAAACTTTTTCTCCAACAAAAACTTCTAAAATTTTTAAAAACAAAAAAATTTAGAAGGATAGGAGGGAAAAAGGACATAAAGGGAGAAGTTAGAGTAATAATTTCTAGTAGTATAGATTTAAAGCAACTGGTGCGAGAGGGAAAGTTTTTAGAAGAGTTGTACTTTTTGCTCAATTTGCAAAAAATAGTGCTTCCTCCCTTAAGAGAAAGAAGAGAAGATATACCAGAACTAGTACAGCATTTTATTTTTAAATATAATCGCAAGCTAGGGAAAAAAGTGAAAGTAACCAGCGAAGAAGCTAGGCAAATATTGGTTAATTACGAATGGCCCGGGAACATACGTGAACTGGATAATATTATAGAGAGAGCTATGATGGCGGTAGAAGGAAGTACCTTAAAAAAGGAACACCTTTCGCCTTATATCAGCCGATTCAACTATATGGAAACAGGTCAGTATATGGAAATATTACCTTTGAGCAAAATGGAACAAATGATGCTAAAAGCTGCTTTATCTCGCTACGGAGAAAGCCTAGCAGGAAAGAAGAAAATTGCTGCTGCTTTGAATATTTCTCTAGCTACTTTATATAACAAATTAAAAAAATATAAAATAAAAATTTAAGGAGGTATTTATTTGAAACTTTATGAATACATGGGGAAAAAACTTTTTGCTGACTATGGTATTCCTATTCCTGACGGACGAGTGGTAAAAACTCCAGAGGAAGCTTCTCTAGCTGCGCAAAAAATAGGCAGTGTGGTTATTAAGTCACAAGTTTTAACAGGGAAAAGAGGTAAAGCAGGCGGTATAGGTTTTGCTGCAAATGCAGCAGAAGCCCGAAAAAAAGCAGCAGAAATCCTGGGGATGGACATTGGAGGTTTCCAAGTAGATATCCTTTTGGTAGAAAAAAAACTAAATATTGATAAAGAATTTTACCTGGCTCTGACAGTAGATGGAAAAACTAAAATGCCTGTAATCCTCGCTTCAACAGCAGGGGGGATGGATATAGAAGAAGTGCCGGAGGAGTTGATTGTAAAAAGATTTATTAACCCTCAGATAGGCTTGCAACCTTTTATGCTCAGAGAAATAATATATGCTTTAGGATTAAAAGGTGATATTGCTAAACAAATTTCTGCAATATTACAAAAACTCTACCTTCTTTTTAAAGAAAAAGATGCCGAATTACTGGAAATAAATCCTCTTGTTGTTAGCGGCAGTGAATTGATAGCGGCAGATGCAAAAGTAACTATTGACGATGACGCTCTTTTTCGGCAAAAAGAAATCCCCCTAGTAGAAGAACGAACAGCTTTAGAAAAGGAAGCACATGCTTTAGGCTTAGCTTATGTGGAACTGGGAGGAAATATCGCTGTTATGGCTAATGGTGCCGGCATTACTATGGCTACACTAGATTTGATACAGCATTACGGAGGTAGTCCTGCTAACTTCCTTGATGCTGGTGGAGGGGCGGGAGAGGAACTGACGGCAAAAGCTTTAAAACTTCTTCTAGATACTAATCCCCGGGCTATTTTGATTAATATTTTTGGTGGTATTACTCGCTGTGATGATGTAGCTACTGCTTTCGTTAAAGTAAAAAAAAGTATGCGGATTTCTGTACCAGTTGTTATCCGTTTGGTAGGAACAAATGAAACTATCGGGCGGCAAATTTTACAGGGAAATGGTATCGAAACCTACGAGAAGATGCATGAGGCTGCTGCCAAAGTTGTAGAACTAGCTGGATAAATGAGGAGGGATATTTAAATGGCTGTGTACATAAATGAAAAAACCAAAGTACTGGTGCAAGGCATAACAGGAAATCAAGGCTCTTTTCATACTAGGCAGATGTTAGATTATGGTACTCAAATTGTAGCTGGGATTTCTCCGGGAAAGAAAGGAAAAGAAGTAGAAGGAGTGCCTGTTTATAATACCGTAGCAGAAGCTGTTCAAAATCACTCCATACAAGCATCTGTGCTTTTTATACCAGCCACTTTTGCTAAGGATGGCGCTCTAGAAGCTATTGATGTCGGTCTAGAAGTAGTTGTTTTAATTACTGAACATATTCCTCTGCATGATGCACTGGACATTATGGCTTACGCAGAAAGAAAAAAAACAACTATAATAGGTCCCAATAGTTTTGGGCTCATTTCTGCCGGTAAATGTAAAATTGGTATAATGCCCAACCGGTTCTTTGTTCCAGGACCTGTGGGCGTAGTAGCTCGCAGCGGAACTTTAAGTTACGAAATCGTTGGTAATTTAAAGAATGCTGGCTTAGGAACCAGCACTGTCGTTGGATTGGGAGGAGACAGAGTTGTAGGATTAAATTTTATTAATGTGCTGGAAAAATTTGAAGAAGATTCTGAAACTAAAGTCATCGTTCTGGTAGGTGAAATTGGCGGCAGTGCGGAAGAAGAAGCAGCTGCCTATATCCGAGAAAATATAACCAAACCTGTTATTGCTTATCTTGCCGGGAAGAGTGCTCCTCCCGGCAAAAGAATGGGGCATGCCGGGGCTATAATAGAGAGAGGAAAAGGAACCTTTGACGGAAAAGTGAAAGCCTTGCAAGAAGCAGGGGTAAAGGTAGCAGCTCTCCCTTTTGAGGTGCCTGAAATGGTTAAGGAATTTCTTGCCTAAGAGAAACGGAGGGATAAATATTGTTTGATAAAACGAAAATTAATCTTATCCGGGAAAAGGAAAAAATTTTTACAGAGAATCTGAAACCCAAGTTAGCCAAAAGACCTGAAAGGAAGACTTTTCAAACGGATTCAGATATAATTACCGAAAGAGTCTATACCCCGGCGAATATTCACGATCTGGATATGGAAAAAGATTTGGGCTTTCCGGGAGAATATCCCTATACACGAGGTATTCAACCTACCATGTATCGGGGTCGTCTTTGGACCATGCGCCAATATGCTGGCTTTGGTTCTGCCGAGGAAACCAACAAAAGATTTAAGTATTTGTTAGAACAGGGACAAACAGGGTTAAGTGTTGCGTTTGACCTTCCAACTCAAATAGGGTATGATTCTGATTATCCCTTAGCGCGGGGAGAGGTGGGTAAAGTAGGTGTAGCCATAGATTCTTTGCTGGATATGGAGACTTTATTTAACGAAATACCTTTAGATAAAGTAACTACTTCTATGACTATTAACTCCCCAGCAGCTGTTATCTTAGCCATGTACATAGCTCTGGCTGAAAAACAAGGTTTGAAAAAATCCGCACTGGGAGGAACTATACAAAATGATATCCTTAAAGAATATGTAGCACGTGGAACATATATTTTCCCCCCCAAAGAGTCAATGCGCCTGATAACTGATATCTTTGCCTACTGTGCACAGGAAATGCCTCGCTGGAACACTATAAGTATCAGTGGTTATCATATCAGGGAGGCCGGTTCATCTGCTGTACAAGAAGTTGCTTTTACCTTAGCTAATGGAATTGCCTATGTAGAGGCTGCTCTAAAGATTGGCTTGAGCATTGATGAGTTTGCTCCACGTCTTTCTTTTTTCTTTAACGCACATCTTAATTTTTTTGAAGAAATAGCCAAATTTAGGGCTGCCCGACGTATCTGGGCCAGAGTTATGAGGGAAAGATTTGGAGCCAAAAATCCCAAATCATTGATGCTACGATTCCACACCCAAACAGCAGGCTGTACCCTAACGGCCCAGCAACCTGATGTAAATGTAATACGAGTAGCCTTTCAGGCGTTAAGTTCTGTACTGGGTGGAACCCAATCTCTGCATACCAATTCTCGGGACGAAGCCCTGGCTCTCCCTAGCGAAGAAGCTGTTCTTATTGCTCTTAGAACTCAACAAGTAATCGGCTATGAAATAGGCGTTACCGACACTGTTGATCCACTGGCAGGTTCCTTTTACTTAGAAAGTTTAACTTCGGAAATAGAAAAGGCTGCTATGGAATATATTAATAAAATTGATACTATCGGGGGAGCAGTAATTGCCGTTGAAAAAGGTTTTATGCAAAAAGAAATTCAAAAGAGTGCTTATGCTTATCAAATAGCTATTGAAAAAAAAGAAAAAGTAGTAGTTGGTGTAAATAAATTTACAACTTCGGAAGAAATGCATGTGGATCTTTTAAGAGTTGATCCCACAGTAGGTGAAAAACAGGAGATAAGGTTGCAAGAGTTGAGAGAAAAACGAGATCAGCGTCAAGTGGCTAAAATTTTGAAGCAACTGCGCAGTTTAGCTCAAACTGAAGAGAATCTGATGCCTTTGATTCTGGAAGCTGTTAAAAGTTATGCTACCTTAGGGGAAATATGTGGTGTTTTAAGAGAAATTTTTGGTGAATATAAACAAGAGGCGATGTTATAAGAGGGAGATTGAAAAATGTCTGTTATTAGAGTATTAATAGCTAAAGTAGGACTGGATGGTCATGACAGGGGTGCTAAAGTCATTGCTCAGGCGCTGCGAGACGCTGGTATGGAAGTAATTTATACGGGATTAAGGCAGACTCCGGAAAAAATAGTAGAAGCAGCGATTCAGGAAGATGTACAGGTAATAGGAATAAGTATTCTTTCCGGAGCACATATGCATCTTTTTCCACCCGTAGTGGAGATTCTTAAAAAACAAGGAGCAAGTGATATATTAGTTATCGGAGGAGGAGTTATCCCCCGAGAGGACATCCCTTATCTAAAACAAGTTGGTATAGCAGAAATATTTACGTCGGGTTCTTCTGTGCAGGAAATCATTGATTTTATAACTAATAGTGTAAGTGAATAACTAATTTGGAAAGGAGAGATTTTATGCTTAAAAAGATTGACCATATCGGTATCGCTGTAAACAGTATCGAAGAATGTCGCCAGTTTTATGAAGATGTTTTAGGGCTTAAAGTAACAGCTGTTGAAAAGGTAGCGGAACAAAAGGCTAAAGTTGCTTTTTTGCCTTTAGGAGAAAGCAAACTTGAGTTACTGGAAACTACAAACCAAGGAGGCGCAATTGCTAAATTTATTGCCGCTCGAGGACAGGGTGTGCACCATATTGCCATCCAAGTAGATAATATTGAAGAAGAATTGGCAGATCTCAAAAAAAAAGGAGTTCACCTGATTGATGAGAAACCCAGACACGGAGCAGGGGGAGCGAAAATAGCTTTTATACATCCAAAAGAAAGTTACGGTACTTTAATTGAGTTGTGTGAAAAATAAAATGGAGGTGTTCTAATGCAGGATAAGCTTAAAGAACTTAATAAAAGAAGAGAAAAGACTTTTCAAGGGGGGGGTGTCAAACGAATAGAACAACAACACAAGAAAGGGAAAAGAACAGCTAGAGAGCGTCTAGAAATACTTTTAGATGCAGGTAGCTTTGTAGAAGTAGGCACCTTTGTACAAACAGGATTAGAAGACGCCAAAGCAAAAATAAAGAATCCTAGTGAAGGAGTCATCACGGGCTATGGCACAATCGAAGGCAGAAAAGTGTTTGTTTTTTCACAGGATTTTACAGTAGCAGGAGGCTCACTAGGGGAGATGCATGCTGCCAAGATATGTAAAGTTATGGATTTGGCATTGCAAAACGGTGCTCCTATACTGGGCATTGGAGATTCTGGTGGTGCAAGAATTCAGGAAGGAGTGTATGCTCTTAACGGTTATGGAAATATTTTTTACCGGAATACTATAGCTTCCGGGGTAATACCCCAGCTCTCCATAATACTAGGTCCCTCAGCCGGGGGTGCTGTATATTCACCTGCAATAACTGATTTTGTTTTTATGGTTACTAGCATAAGCCAAATGTTTATTACCGGTCCCCAAGTTATTAAAGCAGTTACAGGAGAAAAAATCAGTGCTGAATCTCTAGGAGGAGCAACAACGCATAATAAAATTAGTGGTGTAGCTCATTTTAAAACAGAATCAGAGGAAGAATGTTTTGAAAATGTGCGCAAACTTTTAAGCTATCTGCCTTCCAATAATTTAGATATGGTTCCAAGAAAAGAAGCACAACTACCAGAATTAAATCCTGCTGAGTTGCTAACATTGCTACCAGAAAATGCAAATAAACCCTATGATGTACGAGAAGTAATTACAAGGGTAGTTGATGGCAGTGAGTTCTTGGAAGTACATCGCGAATTTGCTCAAAATGTTGTAGTTGGGTTTGCCTGCCTAGAAGGACACAGTGTGGGAATTATAGCTAATCAGCCTATGGTTTTGGCTGGTTGCTTGGACATTGACAGTTCAGATAAAACAGCTAGGTTTGTACGCTTTTGTGATGCTTTCAGTCTGCCCTTAATTACCTTTGTGGATGTTCCCGGTTATTTGCCAGGGGTAGCGCAGGAGTACGGCGGCATTATCAGACATGGGGCAAAAGTACTTTATGCTTACTCAGAAGCTACTGTACCCAAAATAAGTGTAATTCTCAGAAAAGCTTATGGTGGTTCTTATATAGCCATGGGTGCTAACTGCCTGCGAGGTGATATTGCCTTGGCTTGGCCTACGGCAGAAATTGCTGTTATGGGACCGGAAGGGGCCGTTAATATTATTTATCGCAAAGAACTCGAAAAGGCTGAGAATCCTGTTGAAACAAGAAAAGAAAAAATAGATCAATATAAAGAAAAATATGCCAGCCCGTACATTGCAGCAGCTAGGGGATGGATTGATGAGGTTATAGATCCAACAGAAACCAGGCAACATTTAATCAAACATTTAGCGATGTTAGAACTAAAACAGGATGATAGACCAAGGAAAAAACATGGCAATATCCCTTTGTAAATTGGAATAAATAAAAACAAGGAGGTGAAGGAATGAGTTCTTCTGTCATCGTAAGCTATGCACGCACACCTTTTGGTCGTTTTTTGGGAAGCCTAAAAAATGTTCCTGCTGTAGATCTGGGGGCACTTGTAGTTAAAGAAGCACTAAAAAGGGCTGGAGTAAAAAATGATCAGGTAGAGTATCTCCTTTTTGGCATGGTTGTGCAGGCGGGAGTAGGTCAAATACCTTCTCGTCAGGTGAGCATAAAGGCAGAATTGCCAGTAGAGGTTTCCTCTGACACCATCAACAAGGTTTGTGCTTCCAGTCTCAGAGCAGTAAATTTGGCTGATGTTTTAATTCGTGCAGGAGAAGCCGAAGTGGTGGTAGCTGGTGGTATGGAAAACATGAGTATGGCTCCTTATATGCTGCCTAAAGCTAGAGAAGGAATGCGTATGGGTGATGGTCGGGTTTTAGATGCTATGGTTCATGATGGTTTGTGGTGTCCTTTTTATGACGTTCATATGGGTGTTCATGGCGGCGTAGTAGCAACGGAATTTGGTATTGGCAGAGAAGAACAAGACAAATGGGCTTATCGAAGCCAACAACTGGCAGTCAAAGCCCGAGAATCTGGCAGGTTTTCCTCGGAAATTGTTCCTGTCGAAGTACCGCGTCGCAAAAATGAACCATCAATTTTTAGAGAAGATGAACTTCCTCGCCCAAATACAACTTTAGAACGTTTGTCTGCCTTAAAACCAGCTTTTCAAAAGGATGCTGATATTACTGCTGGAAATGCTCCGCCCATAAGTGATGGTGCCACAGCTCTTGTTTTAATGAAAAAAGAAAAAGCCTTGGCAGCGGGTATTAAGCCTTTAGCTGAGATAATAAGCCAGGGGTGGGCTTCCGCTTCCCCACCCTATATTGCTACAGTTCCGGCTTTGGCTGGAAAAAAGGCGTTACAAAAAGCAGGATTGAAAACCTCGGATTTAGATCTTATCGAAGTTAATGAAGCTTTTGCTGCAGTTGCTCTTACCAGTATTAAATTGGAAAAATGGTCAGAGGATATAGTTAACGTAAATGGTGGGGCTATAGCTTTAGGACATCCTATAGGAGCCAGTGGCGGCAGGATTTTATTAACTCTTGTCGAAGAAATGAATCTAAGGCAAGCCAGTTACGGATTAGCAACTATTTGCAGTGGAGCAGCTCAAGGAGAAGCTACCCTTGTGAAATTGCCGTACTTTTAGATTAAAATAAAAATTTTTAAGGAGGAAATTGCTTTATGGGAATCAGAAAAATTTTAGTTGTAGGAGCTGGACAAATGGGCAGTGGTATTGCTCAAGTTTGTGCGCAAGCAGGGTTTGAGGTAGTTATGCGAGATATAAAAGAAGAATTTGTTGCTAATGGTATGAGTTACATTGCTAAAAATTTGCAGCGTAATGTAAAAAAAGAACGTATGACAGAGGAGGAAAAAGACAAAGTTCTCTCTCTTATTCAGGGCACAGTAAATCTAGATAATGCTACCGACGCTGATATTATGATTGAAGCTGTTATTGAAAATATGTCTCTAAAAAAAGAAATTTTCCAATGGGCTGATAGTGCTTTACCGGAACATGCTATTTTAGCCAGTAACACCTCCTCGCTGCCAATTACAGAAATTGCTGCTTATACCAACAGTCCGGAAAAAGTTATCGGGATGCATTTTATGAACCCTGTACCGGTTATGAAGCTAGTAGAAATTATCAGAGGAATTGCTACAGCTGATACCACTTTTGAGATTGTAAAGCAATTGACTGAAAAAATCAAAAAAGTACCTGTAGAAGTCAATGATTATCCAGGATTTGTATCTAACAGGATTTTAATACCCATGATTAATGAGGCCATATTTTGTCTGATGGAAGGTGTTGCAAAAGTAGAAGCTATTGATAATGTTATGAAATTAGGTATGAATCATCCTATGGGACCATTAGCTCTGGCTGATTTAATCGGACTGGATACATGTCTCTCTGTTATGGAAGTTTTGTATGCTGGTCTAGGTGATTCCAAATACCGACCGTGCCCACTCTTGAGAAAATATGTTAAAGCAGGCTGGTTGGGAAGGAAAACAGGCAAAGGTTTTTATAATTACTCCTAATTTTTGCAGTAAAAAGGAGGAGGTACAGTGGATTTTATTTTGCGAGAAGACCAAAAGATGATGCGCAAACTATTTCGGGAGTTTGCGGAAAATGAAATAAAACCGCAAGCCGCCAGTTTAGACGAAGAAGGGGAGTTCCCCACAGAAAACCTCAAAAAAATGGCACAGCAAGGATTTATGGGCATTCCTGTGCCTGAAAAATGGGAGGGAGGAGGAGCTGATTTTCTTACATATATCTTGGCTATAGAAGAATTTTCTCGTGTCTGTGCTTCTACTGGTGTTATTCTAGCAGTTCATACCTCGCTGGGTACTTTTGCTTTGCTGAACTTTGGTACACAAAAGCAAAAAGAAAAATATATATATAAGCTAGCTACGGGAAAATTTTTAGGTGCCTATGCCCTAACAGAGTCAGAGGCCGGCTCTGATGCTGCTTCGTTACAAACCACAGCTACCTTGAAGGGAGAAGAATATCTTTTAAACGGCAGCAAAATCTTTATTACCAGTGGTGGTGAAGCCGATATTTATATAGTTTTTGCAACCATAGATCGAGAAAAAGGAGCTGCTGGTGTTACTGCTTTTGTCGTAGATAAAGATACTCCAGGACTTATTATCGGAACTAAAGAAAAGAAGATGGGACTTCACGCTTCGTCGACAACAGAACTGACTTTTGCTGATTGCCGTGTTCCATTGCAAAATAGAGTGGGGGAAGAGGGGCAGGGTTTCAGCATCGCTATGTCTCTTTTAGATGGGGGTAGAATTGGTATTGCAGCTCAAGCTCTGGGTATAGCCCAGGCTGCCTTTGAAACCGCTGTAGAGTATGCCAAAACACGAGAGCAATTTGGTCGTTCTATCAGCCAATTCCAAGCTATATCTTTTAAATTGGCAGATATGGCTACCAGTATAGAAGCTGCTCGTCTTCTTTTGTATCAAGCAGCAGATTTAAAAGAGCGCGGAAAACCATGCAGCAAAGAAGCTTCCATGGCAAAAGTTCTGGCAACAGATACAGCTATGCAAGTAACTACAGCAGCAGTGCAAGTTCTTGGTGGTTACGGCTATTCTCGGGAATATCCCGTGGAGCGTTTCATGCGCGAGGCCAAAGTAACCCAGATATACGAAGGTACAAATCAGATTCAGCGTTTGGTTATTGGTAAACATATTTTAGGTTAATTATAATAAAATATAATAGACAAAAACGAGGAGGGCTTTAAATGAATTTTACTCTTTCTTCGGAACATGAAATGTTACGAAAACTTGTTAGAGATTTTGCAACTAATGAAGTAGAACCATATGCGGCAGAATGGGATGAAGCTGAAGAATTACCTCGGAAGATTTTTGAGAAAATGGCTGCCTTAGAACTAACAGGAGTTCCCTGGCCAGAAGAGTACGGCGGTGCAGGAAGTGATTATCTAAGTTATGTTATAGCCGTAGAAGAACTTTCTCGTGCCTGCGCTTCTACCGGGGTAACTCTCTCTGCCCATGTTTCTTTATGCAGTTGGCCAATTTTTAAGTTTGGCAGCGAAGAACAGAAGCAAAAATATTTAAAACCACTTGCCTTAGGCAAAACCATGGGTGCCTACGGTTTGACAGAGCCTTCTGCTGGAACTGACGCTGGTGCTCTTACAACCAAAGCGGAGCTCAAAGGTGATAAATATGTTCTAAACGGCACCAAGGTTTTTATTACTAATGCTGGCTCAGCGGAAACCTATGTTGTTTTTGCTGTAACAGATAAAAGCAAAGGCAGCCGGGGAATAAGTGCTTTTATCGTGGAGAAGGATACGCCTGGCTTTACTTTCGGGAAAAAAGAGAAAAAACTTGGCATCAGGGCTTCTTATACCTATGAGTTGATTTTTGAAGACTGCCAGGTACCAAAAGAAAATCTGCTGGGGAAGGAAGGCGAAGGGTTTAAGATTGCCATGCAAACCTTGGATGGAGGTCGAAATGGTATTGCGGCACAAGCAGTAGGTATTGCCCAGGGGGCTTTTGAAGTAGCACGGGATTATGCCAAGGAGCGAAAACAGTTTGGCCGCTCTATCAGCAAGTTTCAGGCTATTTCTTTTATGTTAGCTGATATGGCTACCAAGATTGAGGCTGCCCGCTTGCTTACTTATCAAGCTGCTTATCTGGAAAGCAAAGGGCTCCCCTATAGTAAAGCTTCCGCCATGGCCAAGCTCTTTGCTTCGGATGCAGCTATGGAAATAACAACTAATGCAGTGCAGGTTTTAGGAGGCTACGGTTACTCCAGAGAATACCCAGTAGAAAGAATGATGCGAGATGCTAAAATTACGCAAATCTATGAAGGAACTAATGAGGTTCAACGCTTGGTAATTTCTCGTCATGTTTTAGAAGGTAGATAAGTAGGATAAACTGATTCACAAATTTGATGACTTATTTTGACAGGATGACAGTATAACAGTATATATGAGAGGTGCTAATCATGTCCATATTGTTATCCTGTCAAAAAGCTCTCTGTATATATTGGATATATTACCATATTTACGAATATGTGTACTTAGCTACTGTACTCATAAGTTAGGATTTAAATTATTTTGGGATAAGGATAAGGAGTTGTTTAAAATAATGAATGAAAAAGGTTTGGTCATGGTCTATACCGGAAACGGCAAGGGAAAAACTACAGCAGCCTTGGGGTTGGCTCTAAGAGCTATCGGGAACGGGGCCCGGGTGATGATGATGCAATTTATGAAAGGCAAAACTTATGGAGAGCTAAAAGCGGCAGAACATCTACCTGGCTTTGAAATTATTATGACCGGGCGAAGTGTTTTTGTGGACAAAAAGAACCCTGCAGAGATAGATGTGAAAATAGCACAAGAAGCTTTTCAAAAAGTACGAGATTCTATAGATAGTGGTCAATATGATCTTGTTATTTTGGATGAAATAAATGTAGCTCTTGATTATACGTTAATTTCTGTTTCCCAGGTGCTTAATTTAATCAATAATCGACCTGCTCATGTTAACCTAGTTCTTACAGGAAGGAACGCTCCTACTGCCATCATGGAAGCTTCAGATATGATAAGTGAAGTTAAAGAGATAAAACATCATTATCAAAAAGGAATAAAAGCACGTCAAGGCATTGAATATTAATTTACGTTTGAAGGTGGTGGAGAGCAAATGAATAATTTAATTGGCAAACTTCTGAAAGGCGACAGGCGAGCTGCTGCCCGAATTATATCTCTGGTGGAGAATAATGATCCTCAAAAACATGATATTCTAAGCAAGATCTATCCCTATACTGGCAAGGCTTATATAATTGGTGTAACTGGCTCCCCAGGTACAGGAAAGAGCTCGCTAGTAGACAGATTAATTGAAATTTACAGAAAAAAGGATACAAAAATCGCAGTTATTGCTGTTGATCCGACTAGCCCATTTACTGGTGGTGCAATTTTAGGGGATCGTATCAGAATGCAGGAACATGCCTTAGATAAAGAAGTTTTTATTCGTAGTATGAGTACACGTGGTGGTTTAGGAGGATTAGCACTTTCTACTCGAGAAGCTATAAATGTGCTGGATTCCTTGGGTAAAGATATAATTATTGTAGAAACAGTAGGAGTAGGACAATCAGAGGTAGATATTGTTAAGACAGCTGATACTACTATAGTTGTTCTTACACCTGCCGGGGGAGACAGTGTACAAACGATTAAAGCTGGTATTATGGAAATAGCCGATCTATTTGTCGTTAATAAAGCTGATCTGCAGGGAGTAGAACGCACTATGGCAGAAATTAACATGATGCTCGATTTAGGCAACTACTCTTCCTGGCGTCCTCCTGTTTTACCAGTCAAAGCCCTTTATAACGAAGGACTAGAAAAGCTACAACAAGAAATTCAACACCATCACAATTACCTTCTGAAATCAGGGGATTTTGCTACTTTCAGAAAAGAAAAAGTTCTCCTAGAGATAGTAGATTTGGTTGAACATAAGATTAAAAATAAGGTCTGGTCAAAAATAAGAACCAGTAAAG
>CAZIRG010000022.1:0-4213 GCA_964541505.1 uncultured Syntrophomonadaceae bacterium
TGGAGATGAATACGCTGTTCTGGCAACCTCAAACACGCTCGATGAGTAAGAACCGAGTCCTCCTATCAACCCTTCATGAATTATCTACCTTCTGAAGTAGTGAATTTAATAGATGAGGGAAGTGCAACTATGGAGTTTGAGAAACGAAAGGCGATCTATGATGAACTACAGGAAAGAATTCTAGAAGATGCTCCGGTGGCCTACCTGACCTATTACACAAATATAATAGCGGTAGGGTCGGATGTTCACGGCTATGAAATACACCCAACGGAATACAGCTTCCATCTGGAAAATGTTTACAAGAGAGAAAAATAAGAAAAGGAAAGAGTGCACTGCTATGGAGTTGTAGGGTTCTTACAGGATGAGAACCCTACAGTTTATTAACCTTTGTATAGCTATTGCAATAACGTATAGCATTATTTTGAAACATTGAGTATGGCAGTCAAACCTGAGCGTTAAAGGAGTGTTAAAGGTATGTGGATGCTCATTATTTGACGAGGTATTGCGGTTGTCTTCACTTTATTTCTTCTGTCCTTATTCAATTTTTTCCTGCTCTACCTTGCTCCGGGCGACCCTGCTGAGCTTATACTTCAAGCAAGGTTGCAGGGCGAACTTCCCCCTCCTGCAGCGGTAGCCATACTAAAAGCAGAAATGGGGCTTGATGCTCCTTCTTATATATTATATCTTAGATGGGTAGACGGTATTTTGCATGGCAATTTAGGGTATTCCTATGAGACGCTGAGACCCGTGTCAAGCATACTTCTAGAGTCTCTCCAAGCTACGTCAGAACTCGTTTTCGCCGCTATGTTCTTAATAGTTTTTTTCGGAATTTCTCTGGGGATTCTCTCTGCGTGGAAGGAAGACTCGAAGACAGACAGGTTACTTAGTAGAATAGCTGTGCTTGGAGTTTCCATACCTAATTACGTTATTGGATTTGTTGGGGTTTTGATATTTGCTGTCTATTTCCAGCTACTACCGGTAGCGGGGCGCGGGAGCTTGGATTCCATAGTTTTGCCGGCAACTGCCCTAGCAATGAGTGGAATAGCAATGGTAACTCGGTTAACCAGGTATGGCATAGTCGAGGAAAAAAGACAGAATTATGTTATGGCAGCTAGGGGGAAGGGATTGAGCGAAAGGGTAATCTTCTTGAAGCACATACTCAGAAATGCAACCCCACCCATAATTAATTATATTGGGCTGCAAATGGGAGGGCTTTTTAGCGGAACGGTTATCATAGAAGAGATGTTTGCTTGGCCCGGAATAGGCAGGCTTCTGGTAGAATCAGTAACTTCTAATGACATCCCAGTACTTCAAGGATGTGTTTTGCTGATCGGGCTAATATTTATCTGTATTAACTTTGTGGTGGATATTCTTTGTCTCTACATTGATCCCAGAATAAAGGCTGAGGCGGTGGTGTAGTTTATGGAAATGTGGAGGTTTGGAATTCTGTGGGGAAAAGTTTCAAGCAATATCGGGACATCTGTGGGGTTTTTGATTCTCTTCCTTCTGTTGCTTGTTACACTGCTTGCTCCTTGGATTGTGCCTCATGATCCAGTGCAAATAAACCTAGCGGAGAGATTTGTTTCCTGGAGCAAAGAGTATCCTTTGGGGACAGATTTCTTGGGTAGGTGCCTGCTGAGCAGACTTATTTGCGGATTGAGAACCTCGCTGGTGCTGGCAACCATAATTTTGTTCCTTAGAGTTGCTATTGGGGTGACTCTTGGCTTAGTGGCTGGTTATTTCGGTCGCCTGTTCGATCGGGCCATCTCAAGATTTGTGGATTTTGAGCTTGCGTTTCCTGAGATAGTTTTGGCACTGGTAATAGTCGGTATGTTGGGTCAGGGATCACTCACTCTCATACTGGCATTATCCGTAGTGGGATGGTCAAAGTATACCAGAGTTATAAGGAGTGTTGTAGTTTCTGTAAAAGAGAGGACGTTTGTCGAAAGTGCTCGTGCAATCGGTGGAAGTAGTCTTTATATAATGTTGCGACATGTTTTGCCAAATTCTATACCACCTATTATTCCAATGGTGACGCTTGGATGGGGAAGTATGATTATCACTGTTGGGGGATTGAGTCTTATTGGTCTGTGGGTAGAGCCAGGAACCCCTGAGTTAGGAATGCTAATCAAGGAAGGCTTTGCAATCTTTCCAAACTATCCTCACTTAGTGCTATTGCCATCCTTCGTAATAGTAATTTCCGCAATAGGCTCTACTCTTCTGGGTGATGGCCTAAGAGATGTCTTTGATCCGAGAAAGAAGCGACCCATTACCTTGAATTTGTAATGAAGCTTGTTAGGGCAAAAGGATAAGAAAAAGCAGAAAGGGTAATGAAGCAACAAGTTGTCAGTGCTAAAGTGACTGCTGTTGCATTTCTGATAGAATTTGCTGCGCTCCCAGTATTAGCTATCCTGATAGGCTTGTATTAAAGGTTTAGAAAGGAATTAGTTTAAGATGAATCTGCTCCAGATCAGTAATTTACATGTGAACTTCTCTACCAAAGCAGGGGTAGTACGGGCTTCGGACGGAGTGAACTTAGAGATAAAGCAGGGTGAGTCTTTATGCATGGTTGGGGAATCGGGATGTGGAAAGACCATCGTGGCGCTTAGTGTAATGCGTCTGCTGCCGGAGAACGCTCAAATAAGCGGTGAGATATGGCTTAAGGAGAAGAATCTTCTTGCCTTGGAAAAAGAGGAGATGCGAAAAATAAGGGGTAAGGAGATTGCTATGATCTTCGAGCAGCCGGCAACTTGCCTGAATCCCGTTTTCACCGCCGGTGACCAGATCGCCGAGGCGGTGAGGATTCATGAAAAATGTTCCAAGAAAGGGTCCAAGGAAAGGGCTATTGAACTGATGGAGATGGTAGGGATACCTTCCCCCCGGAAACGGTATAGCCAGTATCCACACGAGTTCAGTGGCGGGATGCAGCAGCGGGTGATGATTGCCATGGCTCTGGCGTTCAGCCCCTCTTTGCTCATTACGGATGAACCTACAACATCGCTTGATGTTACCATACAGGCACAGATTGTGGAGCTTCTCAAGGATATGGTCGCCAAGTTCAATACATCTCTCTTTTTGATTACCCATGACCTCGGTGTCGCCGCCGAGATGTGCGACAGTGTTGCCGTGATGTATGCCGGGGAAATTGTTGAGAGGGGGGAGTGCACAAGTGCTGTCTTCAAACATCCGAGGCATCCTTATACTAAAGCCTTGCTTAGGGCGATCTCAAATGATGGGCTGAGTCCGATAAAAGGCTCGGTTCCGGAACTTACCCATCTCCCCAATGGGTGTCGGTTCCATCCGCGGTGTTCTCTGGCACAGGATATCTGCTCGAAAGTGCGACCGGAAATGAAAAACGGCGTGAGGTGTCATCTATGGGAGAAAAGCTAATTGAAGTCAAAAATCTAAAGAAATACTTTTTTAGTGGCTTGTTCCGCAAAAGTTATATTAAGGCTGTTGATGAGATTTCCTTTGAGATAGGGAGAGAAGAAACCCTTGCTTTGGTAGGAGAGAGTGGCTGCGGAAAATCTACCGTGGGAAGGTGTATCTTGCGTCTCATCGAGCCTACTTCAGGAGAAGTGTATTTCAAGGGCAGGGACATATTGGGTTTGAATGGAGACATCAGGGAATTGAGAAAAAAATGCAGATAATCTTTCAGGATGCCGATGGTTCCTTGAATCCTAGAATGAGAGCCTTCGATCTCCTTATGGAGCCTTTAAAGGTTCACCGTCTGGTCAACGGTCAGTCAAGGGAAAAGGTTGCTGGGCTTATGAAGCTGGTGAATCTTACTCCTGATCTTCTCGGTCGCTATCCGCACGAGCTGTCCGGAGGACAAAGGCAGAGGATCGGGATTGCCAGGGCAATGAGCTTAAATCCTGAATTCGTTGTTGCCGACGAACCGGCTGCCTCTTTAGACCTCTCAGCACAGGCACAGATGCTAGAATTGATGAAAAGACTTCAGGATGAGTTTGGAATTGGCTATCTTTTTATTTCCCATAATCTCAATGTTGTTAAGATTATGGCAGACAGGGTAGCCGTGATGTATCTGGGGAAGTTTATTGAAGTTGGAGATACGAAGGAAATATTCAGAAATCCTGTCCATCCTTACACCCAGGCTCTTCTTTCGGTGTTTCCAACTGCCAATCTATTAGCCAGGCGGAAAAGGATAGTGCTCAAGGGTGAAATCCCCAGCCCTTTAAATCCTCCCACAGGG
>CAZIRG010000022.1:4313-15157 GCA_964541505.1 uncultured Syntrophomonadaceae bacterium
GCTGCTCTAGGGCGAAGGGAGTTTGCTTTGAGGTTGAGCCTGAGTTCCTAAGGATAGAAAGTGGTCATTTAGTGGCCTGCCACTTTGCTTTATGAATAAGAGGCCGTATTCAACTCATATTACGCAGAAGTTAATAAATTTTTGTAACAAGTAATACTTAGAAAAATGGAGTCTGAGATAGTCTGGGATACCCTTTCCCTGGATGTGACGGTTGATATACAAAAGATGAGGGATATCTTCAGAAGTGCCAAGGACACCCCGGCGGAGGAAAACCTACAAACCCGGGTGCGGCGGGACAGGGAAGCGGTTCGGTTTACGATTCAAGGGGTATTCTGGTTTTATTGTTTTTATAGCCAAGTAAATAATTTGATTGATATAAGGGTATAATTATGGTATAATAGAGCCATAAAAAGGAGTTGGTTATTGTGCCTAAGATAATTCCGATTCGTGACCTAAAAAAAACAAGCGAGATTTCTCAAATATGCCATGCTTCTGATGAGCCTATTTTTGTGACCAAAAACGGGTATGGTGATATGGTCATAATGAGCATGAAGCTATACGAGGAAAAGATGTTTATGTCAGATATCTACCGGAAATTAAACGCTGCCGAAGAACAATTGGCGGAAGGAAAGATACTTGACGGAGATGCTTCTCTGAAAAGCATAAGAGAAAAATACAATGTATAAACTGATAGTCACAGAGCTAGCTCATCAGGATTTGGATAATATCGTTTCATACATTGCCGTTCAATTGGCAAATCCGGCAGCTGCATCAAATTTTCTCAATGAGGTCGATAAATGCTACGGCTATTTAAAAAGTAATCCAATGATGTATTCCAAATGTAACGACAGCCGCTTGGAAAAAGAAGGTTACCGAAAGGCTGTCGTTAAAAACTATATCATCGTCTACAAAATAGATGAAAAAACTAAAGAAGTAAGCGTTCTGCGCTTCTTTTACGGTGCTCAAGATTATGCCAAATTGATATAAGCAAAACATGAAAAAAGCACTTCCATAAAACCTTGCAATTTTGAGCATAGCTACATTCCCCTCGTCTAGATTATACTGTTGCAATTACGACATGTCAAAAACCTAATTTAGAAAAATATGGTTATATTCAGCGAGGCAATATGATCGTATTTTAATGCAACTACAGTGAAAAGTAAGAGGTGTGTTAGTGCCTTGGGGACGTTTTGTTTGCCAGCAGATATTATTTTTATTATTTTTATTTTAAGCAGGAAAAGCGATAGCAAGCGTAGAATATTATCAAATAGCACATAAACAAACAAAAGTAACACAAAGTTAAGAATTGTTTGGCGAAGGTGGGAATATGCGCAAGGGGGGCGAGTAGATGTAAGGTAAAGTTATGGACAAAATTAGAAACGGAAAAGAGTGTTTGTAAAATATTTGTGGGAATTATTATGCTATTGACTGGGAGGGAATAAATTGAAAGATACAGCCGTTAAAGCGCTTACTAGAGAGTATTGGAAAAAGTCTGCTGTGCGTTATAACAAAGCTCACCAATCGGAGCGGGAGCATAACTCTTGGAAAGAATTTTTGAAAACGCTCCTTGGTCCAGCGGGCGGTTTAGAAGTGTTGGATGTTGGCACCGGAACCGGGGTGATTGCTTTGGCTTTGGCGGCTACCGGACAGCGGGTGACCGCCTTGGACTTGACCGAAGAGATGGTGGAAAAAGCCAAAGTGAACGCCGAGCGGCGGGGTTTGGCTATCGATTTTAGAATTGGTGACGCCGAAAAGCTACCCTTTGCAGATAATACCTTTGACGTAGTGATCAATAAATGGCTGCTGTGGACTTTACACGCTCCGGAGAAGGCTATCTCTGAGTGGCAGCGAGTTTTGAAACCCAGCGGGCGTTTGGTTATTATCGACGGGAATTGGTATGACTTTCGCAAGTCGTGGGCCAGGCTGGCCTGGTATCATTTGCTGGCTATGCCCTTAATTTTAATTACTGAACGGCGGTATGCTTGGAATAGCTATGAACACTTGGTGCAGCGTTTGCCGATGCTTTCCCGGAAACGTCCGGAGGCCGATGTTGAGCTTTTGGAGCACTTTGGCTTCGTTGAGGTGGAGACTCAAGCGGTGGATATCCCCATCGCACAAACCTTTATTAGGTGGTTGAAGTATGGCTATCAGGGAGGGCAGTTCTTAGTAAAAGGCATTAAAGCGTAGAAAACAGTTTTTTCATTGGCGGTGAAAGAGAATGGGACTTAAGGGGAGAGCAATGATGAGCATAAACAAGAAGATAAAAACAATTTATCTATGGTAACTGTTCAGGCCACCAATAATAAAACTCTAAATTTCTTTAAAAAAACGTGTATTTTTTAGTTTTATCCCCTAGACTCTTCGCAGATTTTGTACTACACTGAAGCTATAGAAACTACAACGATTATCCAAGGACGTAAAACCACAAACGACGACATTGAGTTAGTGCGCAAACTCATTGCTGCAAATCCAGACTGGCACCGTACCAAGCTCTCCAAGGAACTATGCAAGCTTTGGGATTGGCGTAACGCCAACGGCCAGCTCAAGGACATGGCCTGCAGAACATTTCTGCGTAAATTAGAGCAGCGTGGTTACCTTACACTGCCTGCACGTCGCACAAAGGGTGATAGTGCTTTTAAGTCGTCGATTCCGGCGGTAGCGCATAAAACCGACTCTATCACCTGTGAACTTAAAAGCGTTACACCGGTTACTGTCAAATCGATAGACAAAGCCTTTCTTGACCTGTTCAAGTGCTTGCTTTCCCGCTACCACTATCTAGGTTTTAGCGGCACTGTGGGTCAGAACATGAAATACATGGTCTTTGACAAAAAGGGCGATCCCTTTTCCTGCCTTCTTTTTGGGTCTGCAGCCTGGAAAAGCGCTCCCCGAGATGAATATATCGGCTGGAGCCACAAGACACGGGAGGCCAACATCAACTTGATTACCAACAACATACGCTTTTTAATCTTGCCCTGGGTTAAGGTTCCCCACCTAGCCAGCCATATTCTGGGCCAGGTAGCCCGGCGTATCGGTCAGGATTGGGTCAAAAAGTACGGACATCCTATCTACCTTTTGGAAACCTTTGTAGAAAAACAGCGTTTTGCTGGTACCTGCTATAAAGCAGCGAATTGGGTCTGCGTCGGGCAAACCACAGGCAGAAGCCGCAATGACCGTTACTTTAAGCTCAAGAACAAAGCAAAGCAAAAAACATGCTGAACCGTTTAAGTGACCACCAGAAGAAAGTACTTGCCTTGATGTACGATTTTACGATCCCTTTTGATAATAATCTAGCTGAAAGGGACTTGAGAATGGTTAAAGTGAAACAAAAAATCTCCGGCATTTTCCGCAGTGCTCGTGGAGCAAATATGTTTTGCCGCATCAGGGGATATATTTCTACTGCCTGAAAAAACTCTGTGCCCATTCTTAAGGCGATTAAGTCAGCATTTGAAGGAAATCCTTTCGTGCCTGAGCGTTAGTGCTCGATACATCTATGTCAACATCTGCTCTATTAACTTTTAATATCCTTTATGGAAGCCTGAATAGTTACAAAAGAATTTCTTATTTATGCTCTCATCATTTTGCTTATAGCTGGTCTGGGAATAACCTCGGGCTGTGCCCAAAAGGAAAAAGATGAAGCAGAAGTAGCAAAAGAAACCAAACAAAAGCTTGAGCCTGAAGAAAAGGAGGAAACAACGATGTCTGATTAGACCTCATTTGTTCTGGAATCATCGGCTTTTGAAGATAATGGAGATATTCCGGTCAAGTATGCCAAAACTGGGATGTCTGGTGGTGAAAATATTTCCATTCCACTCTCTTGGAAAAATGCCCCTGAAGGAACTAAGTCTTTTGTTGTGGCTATGATCGATCGGCATCAAATTGCTAACAATTGGGTCCATTGGCTGGTAATTGATATTCCTAGTAGCGTTGGTTCAATTCCCGAAGGTGCCTCTGGTTCTGCACAGATGCCTGAAGGGGCAAAGGAATTGACCGGTACTTACGGGTCTGTTGGCTATGGTGGGCCTAAGCCTCCACCTGGCTCTGGACCCCATGATTACGAAACAACTATTTATGCTTTAAATGTTGAAAGTATCGCTTTAGTTGGAGAAGTTACCGCTAGCCAACTTGAGAGAGTCCTTGAAGGAAAGGTTGTAGGCTCGGCCAAAATTGTGGGCAAAGTTGAAAGATAAGTCATCTTGATATAATTGCTTTGATAATCTGTTGGTAGAGTCTCTGTCAAAGTACTCAGACTTTCTATTGGAACATAGAGAGCCGATCCGCATCTTCTTTGCTTCCCAATAATGTTGCTGACTAGAACCCTTTGTTTTAGAAAATCTATTTTGTGCAACAAAGGGAAACACCCTTAATGAAAGTAAAAAGACACGTGAGACAAGAAAGATTTTGCGGTTCAACCCCCTTTATTTAAAAAAGAATCCCACCAAGCCTTATAAGGCCTTAAGGAAACATTTAAAGAAAATGCAACGGGGAAATGATGATTTTTATCTGGGGGAATTTTCGATTGACAAATACATCATGGGAACTGGCAAGATAAAGGCTTATGCTGATATCTGGCAGCACTTTAAAAAAGAGGAATTTCACTCTTCGCCTAGTTTCATTTATCTGTATAATGTTCTTTACGAATTAGGGGTGCTGGCGAATGTAGAAATAGTAAAAATTTCTTTGAATCAAGTTTATGAAAGCATTAATCAGGCTGTAGCTAATTGGCAGATGCGACTTGGCCTCGAGCCGGCACAGAGAAACGAATTGCAAAGCTATTTACTAAATCGACTGGAAGAAAGTGCTGGAAAGTACTGCTTGCCAGGGGAAGGACGAACTGCAATTATAAGTGTCGAACTCCTGGACCGCTTACCTATAACCGACAGGTGCAGTTAATTGCACCTGTCGGTTAATTCGAGGGCAATATTGCCCAAGTTGCTGTTGTTTTACTTTTGTGTTGTGATTCTGTTTGGACTAAAAAACCCTCCACTTATCTGGATATTTATATTGTGGTTAATGGCGCTTGGGACACATCGATAGGTAGGTATGCAATATAGACTTTGATGGTTGGTTCGGATGGGCAGTATAGGGATAATTATGAAGCACTACATAAGTTAATAATACCCCGGAATCCTCTTTAAGTAATTTAAATAAGATGGTTATTTTTAACTTCCGAAATAGGTGTGCCATTTTCCCATAGTTCATTACAAGCTAAATCAATATACTTGTTCCATACTACTCCATACCCACCGGTATCAACCTTCACCAAGCTAAAAAGAGTATTATTTTCCAAATCTCTAAAGACACCCCATTTACTCATGAGAAGCTTAACATCATATTTCTTCTTTTGCCCGTTTTGGAACTCTACCAATAGAACTAAATCATCTAGTGGAATAACCCTCTTAACTTTATGAAACATAGCTACGAACCTCCTTTTTTAGGTTAAATAATCTTATTATACAAGCGGAGGAAGCGTCCTAAATTCTTGAGTATGCCACATATTAAGTAGATCGTTTTGATGTTCTTTCATCCATTCCTTAACCAAATCAAGTGCCCTATTCGGCAAATCTCCCTCAAGTACTTCCAAAGTCCTAATATTAATAGCTGACATATACTCGCCATACAGTGCATGAATGTATGGTGGATTATGTTCTTTTTGCATAAAGTACATTTTGATAATTATTCCATAAAACTTTGCAATTGCTGGCATAGCTACATCCCTTTCACCTATATTATACTGCTACAATTATGATATGTCAAAAACCTAATTTAGAAAAATATGGTTATATTCAGCGAGGCAATATGATCGCATTTTAATGCAACTACAGTGAAAAGTGAGAGGGGTGTTAGCATCTTAGGGACGTTTTGTTTGCCAGCAAATATTATTTTTATTTTTTATTTTTTGAGCAGGAAAAACGATAGTAAGTGTAGAATATCACCAGATAGCACATAAATAAATAAAAGTAACACAAAGTTAAGAATTGTTTGGGAGAAGGTGGGAATATGTGCAAGGGGGGGCTGATTAGACATAAGGCAAAGTATTAGACAAAATTAGAAAAGGAAAAGACTGTTTGTGGAATAATTGAGGGAACTATTTGCTTTAAAGTTGCTATGTTAAAAAAAGAAAAACAGGGGGAGGAAAAATAATGAAAAAAGTAGTTGTTTTAGCGATTTGTTTACTGCTATTGAGTAGCCTGCTGGTGGGTTGCTGGGGAAAGCAGGCAGAGCCGCAGGAACCGCAGGCGAAGAAGGTAGAAAAGGTTGAGGTGTCACAAACTTTAGAGGTCGGAATAAGAAGCTTTGGTCATACAGATGGGGTAGTCGATCCGGCGGTGGGCTGGTCGAGTTGGTTTTCTAGGCGAGCAGGTCTCTATGAAACTTTGACTAAGCTTGATTATAATATGGAGTTACAGCCGTGGTTAGCTGAATCGTGGGAGCCTCTAGATGAAACCACATGGGAATTTAAGCTTAGAAAAGGAGTTTTTTTTCATGATGGTACGCCCCTAGAGTCTTTGGCTGTGAAACAGTCATTGGAAAGACTTGTTAATGAAGCTAGTCCAGTGCATAACCCTCGGGCGCAGCCGCTTTTAAATATCAAAGAAATAGAAGTAGTAGATAGTCATACTTTGCGTATAACTACTAATGAGCCCTTTGCTCCGCTGATTTATCACTTAAGTGATCCGCTGATGGCTATTGTTAATCCGGCTGGGCAGGAAGGGGAAATCCCAGCCGGTACGGGGTCGTTTAAATTTGTAGAGCAGCAAGCAGGTGAATATGTGGTTGTAGAAAGGTTTGCTGACTATTGGGATGGTGCTACTAAATTGGAAAAAGTAACCTTTCACTTAATACCAGATGCTATGACGAGAGCCATGGCCTTGGAAGTTGGAGATATTGATGTAGCCGTGGCTATTACCGCTGTTGATGCTGTAAGGCTGAAAGAAACAGTAGGAGTAAGCGTAGCCACAGGAGAGATACACAGAACAGATTTTATAAAAATTAACACTCAGCAAGAGCCGCTTAATAATGCTAAGGTAAGACGAGCTATAAGCTATGCTATTGATAGGGAAGGAATTATAGAGGCGGTTTTGGAAGGTATTGCCGGCACACCGGCAGCGACTATATTTCCGCCCACTTTACCCTGGTCAAATAAAGAACTGCAAGCAGTCTATGATTTGGATAAAGCAAAAACACTTTTAGTAGAAGCAGGTCTCACCGATACTGATGGCGATGGATTGGTAGAGCATAACGGTGAGCCGTTTAAAGTAAGGTTTCTTGCTCCTACACATCGACCGGAGTTTGGGCCAGTTGCAGAAATAATGAAGAATATGTTGCCCAAGATCGGTATTCAAGTAGAAATCGTCACCCTTGAATTAGGGGCGGCAAAAGACATGGTAAAAGCCGGTGATTTTGATTTGTTTATGACTTCTTGGGGGACAGCACCAAGCGGGGATCCTGCCTATATCATGGAGATGCTGGTCAGTACAGCCGGCGATGCCAACTATGGCAAGTTTTCCTGTCCAGATTTAGATGAACTTTTAACTAAAGGTAAAACAATGCTTGAACCGCAGGCAAGAGCAGATATTTACAATGAGATTCAGGAAAAAGTCAGAGAAGAAAGTCCATTGATATTTTTATATCACCGGGTTGATATGCTGGGCATGTCCGAGGCTGTGCAGAAACTTAGAGTACATCCTGCCGAGACCTATCTTTTGCATAAAGATATTTACCTTAACTAATTAAAGGCATTAGAAAAGCGTAGAAAGTAAGAAAAACTTTACAAAAAACAAGGAGAATAGTAAAGTAATGCCGAAACAAATTGTATCGGACCAAAAAAGAGGCTTTGCTAATTGGACTACGCGTGATTTGCTGGTAACGGCGGTTATTTCCATTGTCATTGCCATTCCTTTGATAGGGGCAAATTATATATTAGTGATGTTTATTATGCCTTTAGGAATGCTGGCTATTTGCGCTGTTCAAGGCATATGGATTATACCACCTATCCTTATTGCTTATATTTTGCGTCGTCCGGGTGCAGTGTTTCTTAGTCAGCTTATAAGGGCAACAATTATGATCCCTTTTTCTACGACTTGGTGGACGGTGTCTTTGTTTGCACTTGTGTATGCGATATCGGCAGAATTAGTTTTTTTAACCGTTCGTTATCGTAATTACAGCTCCTCTTTTTTGATGTTCGCAGGGATTGTAGTTGGATTGGCTTGTACGGCAGTTATGTGGCTGCCTATGGGTGTGGGTTTGCTGTCAATAGAGATGCAAATAGCGATTTTAGTAATTTCCATAATTAGCGGTGCTTTAGCTGGTTGGCTGGCGAAAATGTTAGCTGACTCCATTGCCAAAACTGGCGTACTAAATAGCTATGCTGTTGGACAAGAATTTCAAGAAGAAATTTAAAGAAGGAATGATGAGGAAGGATGATAAAAGCTATGTTAAAAGATAGTTGGCTGGCGATTATTTTCTCGATTATCTCTGGGGTGCTTATTGCTTTGAGTATGCCCAACTTTAATCTGTGGCCACTGGCTTGGGTGGCGTTAGTGCCGCTTTTGGTGATGCTCTATGAGCAGCCCCGGGAGCGGCTGTTCTTCCTCGCCTTACCTTTTGGATTAATTTGGTCGGTTGCTGTTCACAACTGGTACCCAGCGTTATTTTCGCCTGTATTAGGATATTTTCTTATCGTTCTTGTCGGCGCTGTTTATGCTTGGATGATTGAAGTAGGAATTTGGCTTCAGAGGAAGCTGCCTGTATCGATAAAAGTGCTGGCAGTACCGCTAACCTGGGCAGCATTGGAATGGCTTCGTTTCGTTGCCCCGGTGACGCGAGAGTGGTGGTTTGTTTTACTGGCAAAGTCGCAATGGAACTTTCCGCCTGCCTTACAAATTCTCAGTATAACTGGTTTTCCTGGTCTTAGTTTTATGATTATGCTGGTAAATATCGGGTTAGCTTTGCTGATTGTCTATTGGCGGCAGGAAAAAAAGCTTAATATACCGGCAATGGCAGCGGTGAGTATAGTTATAGTTATGGTCGGTGTGGGAGCACTAGTTATCCCAGACGCACCAGCTGGCAGTGACAGATTTATAATAGGTGCGACTACTGACTTATCTCTGCAAGACCCGGCAATTCAATCAACAGTATCAGCAGAATTTTCCCAGAACGTTTTTAATGTGAATGCTGAGCTTACTCGCCAAATAGTTATTGAGTCGGGCGAGGCAGAATCAAAGTTGGCCTTTGTTGTTTGGCCAGAAAATAAATTTATTGATGTGGATGATGCTGTTTTTATGGATCAGATTAAAAAACTAGCCACTGATTTGGACATTTACATCGTGGTTAATGGTGCCTGGTACACACCTGCAGGTAGGTACAATGCAGTTTTGATGGTTGGTCCGGATGGGCAGGAGATAGGGCGTCAGGCCAAGATCAACTTATACCCCGGGGAGAGTTTTTTTGGCAAGAAGCTTGTTCCTGGACCAAAGGAATACCCGGTCTTTGACACATCTTATGGTAAAGTCGGTCTTGGAATATGTTACGATATCCACTTTGCCTGCGTTGTGCGCAACCTGGCTCGAAATAATGCTCAAATCATATTCATGCCGATAAATGCTGATTTTAATCATAATCGCTGGTTTCCAATTTTTATGGCCACAGACGCTATCTTCCGGGCTGTGGAGAATAATGTTGCCATCGGAACAGGCACAACATCCGGCATTTCCATAATTTCTGACCCTTATGGGCGAGTCAGTGCCAAGGGTGGTGTCAACACACGAGGGGTAATTGCGGGAGAGGTTTTCACGGTCGAAGGACAGACAATTTATACCCGGTTTGGTGATTGGTTTGGTATACTTGTTTCAATATTGCTGGTAGCTGGTATCATTTTTGGCAGAATTAAGAAATAGGACACGCTAATCTTAGTAACCATCGCGTCCCCTAGCATAACTAAAAAACCAAAAAGCAGTGTCATGTGGATTCACGAATTCCACCGGTCAGTGGGTGCCTTGGTCAGCTTGTAGCAAGGCACCCACTGCTGGCAAAGTTACCGGGAAAGCGTTCAAGAAGCTATTTAAGTAGGAATGATAATAACGAGGGAACAGTTCAAGGGCTGGTCGTACTTTATCTTTTAGCAATATATTTGACACCATCTATACCTTTAAAGTCAATGTCCTGTGTCCATATAACGGCACTGTTTGCCTTGGCTGTTGCTAATATTATGCTGTCTGCTAACGGAATCTGGTGCTTTAACCCAAGCTTAGCCGCACTTAATGCAATGGGAGTATTAAGATCCACTACCATGCCTCGCCTCATTAGCGTTACAACTTGGAGTGCTGAGTTTTCATCTCTCTGTCGAAGAACGACTTTAAACACTTCTAAAATACACAAAGAAGGTACGAGAAGATTCTCAACATCTTCAATAGGCTCTGCAAAGTAGTCGGCATTGTGAGCATCTGCGAAATATTCTAGCCATCCGCATGAATCCACTAAATTCATATTCTATCTCTTTCTCTGTTTATTGTTGTATCAATACCTTTTAAAAATCCTCGCATTTGTTTCATTTCTTTAATCGGTATATATTCAATACGGTTTTCGTATTGTAAAACATGAACTTTTGTACCAGGTTTAATTCCTAGTGAACTTCTTATTTCTGCGGGTATGATTATTTGATATTCAGGAGAAACTTTTACTATTTCCATATTCAAATCCTCCATCAGCAAAGTATATATAATACATTACCACTCTCTTTATCGGCTGTCAAGGGAAAGGAAACCACATCGGGATAGATAGTTACAGTTCAGATCAGTAGCGTTGCATAAACATAAAATTAATTTGTCAAGTAACGGAATGATAAG
>CAZIRG010000023.1:0-15128 GCA_964541505.1 uncultured Syntrophomonadaceae bacterium
TTTCTTATCATTCCGTTACTTGACAAATTAATTTTATGTTTATGCAACGCTACTGCTTGCAATTATAAAAAAAGATTTTCCCAATGTGATTGTGTATTTATTGATACCTTTTAATACATCATTTCCCTGAACATATTTCCCCGGAGCAATTATTGTTTTTATCATCATTACAACCTCCCTGTATGCTAAGATAGCTCAGCATTATGTTAATTTGCACCCTTGACATCATGACACTACTCTTTTATCCTTTGTTGATATTTTATCAAGCAGTAGTGCCAATGTCAAATTTAATGCGAGTAGAGCAGAGCAACCGCATATGGATTTTTTCTTCTCTTTCTTAAACTAAACTAAAACGAACTTCAACCAATGTTTTCTCAGTCTTGGAGGATTGAGAAAATGGTTGAAGCTCGTTTGTATGTTTAAAAATCTAGTGAGCAGTTTTATTTTGTAACCAGGACCAGATCAACCGGGATATATTTCTCAACTGATCTGCCGTCAAGCACTTCTTTAGCTGTTTCTAAAGCAATTTGACCCATAGAACGTGGTTTTTGGGCAACAGTTGCTGCCATGCTACCTTCTTTAACTGCATCAACTGCACAGTTAGTAGCATCAAACCCAACCACGATAATTTCATCTGCGCGCCCGGCAGCTTGGATAGCTTTTAAGGCGCCAAGAGCCATTTCGTCGTTGTGCGCAAATACGGCGTCAATTTCAGGGTGAGCTTCAAGGATGTCTTCCATAACAGACATCCCTTTGGCCCGGTCAAAGCCAGCTTCGTGTCTAGCTATGACGGTTATTCCAGCAACTGCATCCATGGCTGCATTAAACCCTTCGCCTCGTTCCCGAGCTGCGGAAGTACCAGGAATCCCTTCCAACTCAACAACTTTGCCGCTACCACCGGTGAGATCGATAATATGTTCGCCGGCCATTTTTCCACCAGCTATATTATCGGAAGCAATGTGAGAGATGATCTCTCCATCAGCAGCACCTCGATCAACAGTGATGACTGGTATACCAGCTTCGTTGACGGCTTCAACAACAGGCACAATAGCTTCTGAATCAACAGGGTTTACTATAATCACATCAACTTCACGAGCTATAAAGTCTTCAATGTCTGAAAATTGAACATTGGTATCATTACGCCCGTCAGCAATTATCAACACGATCCCTAATTCTTCTGCAGCTTCTTCTGCTCCTTCTTTCAAGTCAACAAAGAACGGGTTATCTAGAGTGCTAATTGCAAGACCGACAACCATTTCATCGTCTGTTGCTGCTTGGTCTGCAGGACCACACCCAATTACGAGCATACCAACCAACACTAAAAGGATAACGGGAAATAACTTTTTTAACATAACCACTTTTCTCCTCCTTAATTAATGGTAGTTTTTAATGGAATAGGATGCTGAAACAAGACTGTTGCTGGAAGATCGCCATAAAATCTGCCTCGTTTCACCTCCCTTTAAGGTTTTAGTTTTCTCATACCCCCCAGTCCTTTGCTAACTATTCACTAAAAGAATCTTCTCTCGTTTCACCTCCTCAATGCAGATTTTAGTGAAAAATCTATTATAACTTCTTTCTAAATTGATATTCCGAGGTCTAATTTCTATAAATTGCATGGTTGGTATCAACTAAATAGCCCTGTTATACCAGAAATTAGAATGATATTTGCATAGGGAGTAAATTCTCCCGTTCGAACAACTCCTTTTGCTTCAGGCAGTAGTTGTTTAAAATTTCTATGGCTAACAAAACTGACAGGGATGCTGTCAAGCTCATTTCTAATTTCCTGGTAAAGAACGGGACTTTCTACCTTGATCTCCTCAGCCAAGATAACACGTTCTATGACCAGTTCTTGTAAAACTGCTCGCAGGGTGTCTATAAAAGGAGGAATTCCTTTTTTCAGAGCTAAATCAACACGATTGGAGGTGACCGGAATGGGTAAGCCAGCGTCACAAATAACCAGCATATCTGTATGACCTAGTTCAGCAATTGTTTTTGACAGTTGCCCATTGAGGATGCCGTATTTTTTCATATAAGTTCGCCACCTTTAGTTTATTTTTAGTAAATCTAAGAAGAAACATAGGTCATTCAGCAGTAGTAATATTCAGAACCCGGTCAAATAGTATAGCTACTAAAATAATCAGTCCCTTGGCAACATCCTGAAAAAAAGGCGAAACACCGAGCATGTTGAGTCCGTTGGCAAGGACACCGATCATAAATACGCCAATTAATGTTCCGCTGATTTTTCCTTTACCTCCTGAAAGACTGGTGCCACCAAGAATTACTGCTGCGATAGCATCCAGCTCAAGCCCCATGCCTGCTGTTGGTTGTGCTGATGTTAGGCGGGAGGTCAAGACTATACCTGCCATCCCTGAAAGGAAACCTGCCAAGCCATAAACTGCTAGTTTAAGACGTTCAATATTAATCCCAGAGAGGCGACAGGTTTGCTCGTTTCCTCCTACAGCATAGATTAGACGTCCAAACTTTGTGTTACCCAAAATTAGATGAAGTATTAGGTAAACAATGAGCATTAATACAACCGGGAAAGGCACGAAACCAATATGTCCACCGCCGATAATTTCATATGCTGTAGAGTCGACAATAATTGGTCTGCCTTGGGTATAGACAAGTGTTAACCCTCGAATCAAAGCCATCATGGCTAGAGTTACAATAAATGGGGGCAATTTAGCCCAAGCAATGAAAGCACCATTTATTAATCCAAATAAAGCACCGATGGCTAGTGCCGCCAATATGGCCAGAAAGGCACAGCCAGTACCTAGTAAGGCACCGGCTGAAAAAGCGCCAGCTAACGCAATTACGGCACCAACGGAAAGGTCAATACCTCCCAAAAGAATTACCATTGTCATGCCAGCTGCTAATAAAGCATTAATGCTAACCTGACGCATAATATTGAGGAAGTTAGGCAGTGTAAGGAAGCGATCGCTAAAAAGGGAAATACCGGCAATAACAGCTAACAGAACAATCAACATGCCATAACGCCGCATAAATCCTATAGTTTGAATTTTAACCAACAGTTTTTCCTCCTACTCCATAAGTCATTATTAGCTCTTGGGTTGCTTCTTTCTGGTCTAGTGTTGTTACAATTTCACCGGATCTCATAGTAAGGATACGATCACTTAAAGCTATGATTTCTGGCAGCTCGGAAGAAATAAACAATAGTGCTTTGCCTTGCTTGACAAGGTCGTTCATGAGGCGGTAGATTTCAGTTTTTGCACCTACGTCTACCCCACGAGTAGGTTCACATAATATGATTATTTCTGGTTCTATCGCTAGCCATTTAGCCAAGACAACCTTTTGCTGATTGCCACCACTAAGATGTTGTGCGGTTCGTTCAACATTTGTTGGGCGGATATCTAATTTTTGAACCATCTTGTTTGCCAGTTGTTTCTCTTGATCATGAAAAATATACCCTAGCTTTGCTACTTGATTAATATTGGCGAGAGATATGTTTTCTCGCATTGACAGATCCAATACCAATCCTTCCTCTTTGCGATTTTCAGTAAGAAGACCCAAAGTATGTTTTATTGCACTTATGGGACCTGTCGGATGATAAAGTTTTCCCTCTATCATTATGCGACCACTATCAATCTTGTGTAACCCAAAGAGAGTTTGTGCCAGTGAAATCTGTCCTGAACCCATCAAACCTGTAACACCAAGAATTTCTCCGCGATGTAGCTTGAAACTAATATTCTTAAGCAAGCCTTTAACATTCACATTCTCTGCTTGCAGAATGATTTTTCCTTGGGATACTTTTTCTTTTGGAAAAAGGTTCTTTACTTCGCTACCCACCATCAAACGAATTAATTCGTTTTGAGAGATTTCAGAAGGAGGAGCACCTCCTGCCCAGAGACCGTCTCTAAGAACTGTAATGTGGTCGGATATCTGAAAAAGCTCTTCTAGACGGTGTGAAATATAGATGATAGCCACATTTTGCAAGGTTAGATTATGAATTATTTCAAAAAGACGCTTAGTTTCTAAATCAGTCAGCGCTGCAGTTGGTTCGTCCATAATGATAATTTGAGCATTTTTTGTTAGCACTTTGGCAATTTCTACAATCTGTTGTTGAGCTACAGATAGATTTTTAATCAATATTTTTGAGTCTATTTCCAAACCTAGAGTTTTTAATATGTTTTCAGCTTCTGCTCGCATTTTCTTCTTGTCGAGCCAGCCTAAGATAGTGCTCCGGGGGAAATCGGAAAGAAAAATATTTTCAGCAATTGACAAATCATTAATCAGATTAAATTCTTGGTGAATAGTACTAATCCCCAAAGATTGAGCCTGAGCTGGATTTGAAATCTGAACTGGTTTCCCTGAAAGGAGTATTTCTCCAGAGTCCATTTTATAAGATCCGCTCAGGATTTTTATGAGTGTTGATTTCCCTGCCCCATTTTCACCAACTAAGCCGTGTACTTCTCCGTATTTTACCTTTAATGTTACATCAGCTAGTGCTTGGACGCCGGGGAAAGCTTTATTGATGTTCCTCATTTCCAAAAGGTATTCTGTTTTAGCTGTCATTTGCATCTCCTCGTAGTCAAAAAAGTTGTCACTTCGGTTTCTATTGGTAGAGAAGCTTGAGCTCCCATCTTGGTGACCGTCAAGGCAGCGGCTGCCGATGCAAAGTGCAGCGCATCCCGGATATTTTTACCACTCGCCAAGCTTGCGACCAGTCCACCAATAAAAGAATCACCAGCAGCTGTAGCATCAACGCTTTTAACCTTAAAGCACGGGACGAAAAAGGCATCTTGCCTAGAAGCGTAAATTGCACCATTTTTACCAAGAGTAATGATCACTTCATTAATGCTCTGGCTAACTAAAAGTCCGCCTGCGATCAGGGCTGATTTGGAATCGGTAACAACTTGGTTCAAAATAAACTCTGTTTCAGTTTCGTTCAAAACCAGAATGTCGATAGCAGGGAAAATCTCCGGGGGAAGTTTAGCAGCTGGTGCAGGGTTAAAGACAACCACCATGCCCCTATGTTTGGCAGCTTGTATCGCCGCCTTGACTGAAGGGAGTGGTATCTCTAGCTGCAGAACTAATATGTCATCATCAATATTTCTGATTGCGTTTTCAACAAAAACAGGTTTGCACTCAGCATTGGCGCCTGGAACAACTACAATCGTATTACCACCACTTTGATTTACCGTAATCAAGGCTACCCCCGTTGGCTCAGACTCGCTAGTTTCAATATGGTCAGTATTAACATTTGCGTTTTGAAGACTGGCGACAAGCGCCTTGCCAAAACTGTCTTTCCCGATTTTCCCGACATGAAAGACTTCAGCACCCAGCTTGGCGATTGCAACTGCTTGGTTAGCACCTTTACCGCCAGGAAATGTATAAAAGTTTTTGCCGGCAACGGTTTCGCCAGGTTTTGGTAAAGACTCAGTCTTGACAACAAGGTCCATATTTAAACTGCCAACTACAACTACCTTTTTCACTTTTCACCTCAAATTTTCTTTCTTTCTTTCTTTTCTACAGATTCTCGCAATAACAGCTCAGCTGGCAAAATCGTATCCTGCTCATCAGCAAAACCGTTAATGGCGGTGATTAAAACTTCAGCTGCTTTTTGACCCAATTTATACTTTGGTTGCGCTATAGTAGTTAGCTCAGGTCTAATAATTGAGGAAACATCAATGTTGTCATGACCAATAATAGAAATATCTGCGGGAATTTTTAGCCCGGATTCAAATATTGCCGTATAAGCACCTATAGCCATTAAGTCATTTGCGGCAAATACAGCGGTAGGTCTTTCCGGCTGATTCAAAATAAATTTCATTTGCTCATAGCCAGATTGTTTACTGTAGTTGCCCTCCCGAAGCCAAGATTCCTTTTGAAGGAGATTGTATTTAGATAAGACTTTTTGAAAACCCTTCAGCCTGTCACAACCTGTGGTGGTTTCTAAATCCCCTGTAATATGAGCTAAATGGGTATGTCCTGATTCTAGGAGGTATTTAGTTGCATTATAGGCGGATAAAATATTATCAATAGTTATAGCGGGGAATTTAGAACCGGGGACTTTTCTGTCGATTTGAACTATAGGGAAAGCCTCTTCTGATAATTTATTTAATTCATTTTTGTTATCCACAGAGAGGGATAAAATGATACCATCAACTTGCTTGCTTCTTAGAAGTTTAATTGCTTCTTTTTCTCTTTGTTTATCGTTATCTGTGTTACAAAAGATAACAGAATAGCCAAACTCTTTAGCATTATCCTCTATGCCACGTGCTACTTCGGGGAAAAAGGGGTTGCTTATGTCAGGTATAATTAAACCGATAGTGTATGTTTTTTGTAACACCAATCCACGGGCAATACTGTTGGGACTATAATCTAATTTGTCGATAACCTGTTGCACATTCTGCTTCGTTTTTGCGCTAACATCTGGCTTGTTGTTTAATATACGGGAAACTGTAGAGACAGAAACACCTGCCTTTATGGCAATATCTTTAATTGTTGGCACGAAGTAACTCATCTCCTCTGTAACCCTGCAAAACAAACCCGTATTAAGCGCAGTATACGAGAAGGTTTGCGAGACTATTTTCGATTATCCATAACCTGTTACTGAAAGTCTGGTTGCTTTAAATCTTGATAGAGCTGGAAACGTTGCCGTTATCGTTACCGGTAACGTTTTCAGTTAGAACTATAAAGTATTTTGGTATTTTGAAATATTAGTCAACTTGCGAAATAAAGGAGGTGCCTTGTTTAGAGCACCTTAAGTCTCTCTAAGTACCTTTAAATCAAACATGCTTACTTTTTTACATATTTCTTTTGAGAATTTTTCAGGAATACTAAAATGCAGGCAGGTACTTGGGTGCAAAACCTAAAAAAGCTAAGGCAGAACTATTAAACACAGGAAGTTGAGCATGAAAGAAAAAGTATCGAGAAAGTTAGGTGCGAATTAATGCAGATTAAGTTCGTAAAGATGAACTTTTTGGCAGGGTAAAAGACTCTTATAAGTAAAGATATAAGGGAGAATGCTTATAAATGCCACGCATTAGTAGGTTCTTATTGAGTGGCAAAAAAAATAATTGCAAAGACGTGCAGGAATTAAGAAAGTAATGGAGGGTTACGGTATTGGATAGTATTCAACTGGTAAAAAAAGCAAAAGCAGGGGATAAGGAGGCCCCGGTTAAATTGATTATGCTCAGGAAGGATGAGTATTATAAACTTGCCTATGCCTACACGGGAGAGAAGGAAGATACGCTGGATGCTTTGTCTGATATGATTATTATTCTGTATGAGAAAATAAGAAAGTTAAGAAAAGCTGATGGGGAGAAAATTCCACTTGAAGAGATAATGCAATGGCCACGAGATTTTTATAAAACCGAAGAGGGAATGACTCATGAGCGAGTTTTCCGGTTTGCTGCTACAGGTGAAGATCTAAAATTGAAGATCGCAAGGATTGCTTATACTAAAAAGTATCACGAGATTATTAACATACCTCTTGAGTAAGCGTTTCGCATGTTTTTTGGCATACCAATTGAAACTTGTCAAAATTCGGTTAAGGTAATAAAAATCAGCAGGAAATAACGGAGGATGTGGCGAAAGCAGGAATAATGCAAAGCACCTAAATCGGCGAGTAAGGCAAGCAAGAACCGTCCCCGCTTGCCCTGAGGGATTTATGAATATTAAAAAACGCCCAAATCATAAGATATACATTCAAGTGCTTCGTCAAATGTCGCCTGAAAAAAGGTTGCTTAAGGCATTTGAGTTATCTGAATTTGCCAAGCAACTTTTTATTCATGGATTGCATAAAAGATTTCCCAATCTTCAAGATGAAGAATTCAAAAAAATACTTTTGGAGCGTGTGAATAAATGTCACAACAGAAATTATTAAAGAAGGTTATACAAGTACTTGGTCAAACTGGAATCCAATATATGATAACAGGTTCTGTTGTCTCAAGCCTACAAGGTGAACCACGGTCTACTCATGATATAGATATGGTCATTGCTATTCAAAAATCAGGAGCAAAGAAATTGTTCGAAGCTTTTCCGCCCCCCAACTTTTATTTAGATGAAGGTAGCATTCTTGATGCAATTAACAGGCAGAGTATGTTTAATCTAATTGATGTAACTGCTGGGGATAAAGTTGATTTTTGGATATTAACCAACGAACCCTTTGATCAGTCACGTTTTTTGCGTAAGATTAGTGAAAGATTTATGGACATAGAAATGCAAGTTTCAACCCCAGAGGACACAATTTTAGCCAAATTGAGATGGGCAAAACTTTCTGGCGGAAGTGAAAAACAATTTACTGATGCCCTACGAGTTTATGAAGTACAGTATGGGAATTTAGACATAAATTATTTGAAATATTGGGTAAAAAAATTAGACGTTGAATCATTATGGAAACGGTTAACTGACGAAGCGGAAACAGTATAATTAAGGTACGGCAGTTAACACGCCAGTGGCGGCTATGCCTAAATTTACCGCTTTAGTTAGGTCAAAGATCATTTGGTGATTCGGGTGATAAAGACTTCAGACAACTGAGGTGCATCTTGGAGAGGATGCGGTAAACTTCGCAGCGGCAGGAAGGTTAAGCGAAGGGACCATTAAAAACTATATGGGAGTGTGAAGGATGAAGCTGTATGAGGAAGATATTAGGTTATTTTACAAATTGCATCCATCGTTGCTGTTTTATATCAACCAACAAATGAAAAAAAGGAAAGATGTGACGACATTCGAAAAGTTTATGGATTTACCACTTGAAGAAAAGGTCGAAATTAGAGATGCCCTTCATGATAAAATTGATTTGATCGATTCCTTCATTGAAGAAAATCCTTTTAAATTTTTGGCAGAGGAATTAGAAATAGTTCGAGGCTGGAAAAATTTTATTAAGGGAAGATTTCATTTGATCCGTTATCTCAAGAAATATGCTATCTTTCTTGACGAAAGCGACCCTCCTTATGCTTACGGAGTCATTGCTCTTAGCAATGAATTCGAAGAGATATTAGACCAGCACCTCCCCATTGTGCTTGAAACTGTTCTTTTGCCATTTAAAGGGCAGATTATATATGATGGTTTTATGCTACCTTACAGGATTACTTTTGGTGGTGGATTCCGCCGAAGTCTCAATGATGCTTATCAAGAAGCTAAATCAAGATATGGTATTATATCTTCTCTTCCATTTTCAGCTGAAAAGGCAGAACAAAGTGATTCTGACAGGCTAAAATTTTATTTAAGGAGCAAAGGCAATCGTGAAATGTACTGGGAAAAAATAGAGGAGTTAATTGACAAAGACTCAACTCTTTTAATGCTTTACCATCAGGAAATGGGTAAAATTCATGCTCGAACGCATAGAAAACGGTTACGTGAGATTGGTCTTGATAATATATGGTTTGCTACTCTCGAAGGCACCATTATTGCGAGTGGACTAACAAGGGATAAGGTTGAGCGAGTTTTACAAGACATTCTTCTAACAGGAAAAAGGAAGTTTGTTTACATCTTTCAATTAAAAAGATGATTGAAAAAACTTTGCTTAGGGATAACTACTAAGGCGCCTACCAAGGTATTATCTTTCTCTATGAGCTGGCGAGCGTTTTGCGTAGTTTCTTTGACGTGATCAGAATTAGGAGAAGCCCCTAATGTGGCGAATAAGGCAAGCAAGAATCGTCCCCGCTTGCACCGCAGCTACACCACAATCCTATTCCTACCTTGGTGTTTTGCTGCGTAAAGCTTCTCATCCACGCGCCTAATTAAATCCTTTGGATCTTCCTGCTCATAAAACTCGCATCCACCGGCACTTATTGTTAAAGATGCATTTATTTCAAATTGGTGATTTGCAACTACTGAACAGATCTTAACACCCAATATTTGTGCTTCTTCCAAGTTGGTTTCTGGGCATAATACCAAAAACTCCTCACCACCCCAGCGACCAAGAATATCTGTGGATCGTAGATTCTCATTTAACAGCGAGGAGATCTCCCTAAGAACAGAGTCTCCTGCCTGATGACCATAGGTGTCATTAATCCTTTTAAACCGATCTATATCAAACATAAGGACCGAGAAGGGTCTCTTATACCGCACCGACCGCTTACACTCCTTTTCTAGTTCACCGTCTACCTTGTGACGGTTGTAGAGACCTGTAAGCTGATCAGTAGTGGAAAGTATTTCTAGTTCATGGTTTTTTTGTTCTAAAAGTGTATTGGTTGCATTAATTCTGCTGTTAGCTTCCTGCAGTTCAATGGACTTGGTATGCAGTTCATGTTCCGCTAGTTGGCTCATTCTCAAAAAGGATGATTAGAGCAAAGTATAAAAAGCACAATACAATCATACCAAGGAGTTCGAAGGATGCAAGTATCAGTTTAAGAAACTAAGCATCGCCTTTGAGAATGAGCCTCTGTTTGGTATCCTAATTCTTAATTCGTTGGTTGAACCGTAAGTACAACTTTGATTACCGGAGTTCTCGTCCTTAGAACCTACTAATAAGAAATTACTGATACGAGATTCTTGCCACGCTTCTTTCCAATCGGCATGCGTTTTAAAATCAGTTAACTCTAAATTATGCTGGTTCTTAAATAGCTTTTTAGAGCCAAAACAGATAGAAATATGACCATTCTCCGATTTAAGTTTAGCTAGTTTATGAATTAAATTTCGTAATCTCCTTCGTTTCTGATACAAGAAAAACTTGTATCGCTGTAATTTGTCTATCTTCTGCTGCCATTTTTCTGAACCCTGCTCTAACTTCTTAATTTGTTTTAAAACTTTTTCTTGTGCTTTCTCTTTCTGTTTTATTGCTTTCTCTGTTGCCCTTATTTTTGCTACTAAATCGGCTACTCTTGATTTTTGTAGCTCTTTGATTGAATTAATCTTGCCTTCGAGACTTATACGTATAGCGTTAAATTGACGTGCTGTTATTTGATGTTCTTGAATGTATTGTTTTTTAAGGTCTTTTAACTTTAAGCCGTTCTTATATAAGTCTATAAATAGTTTTCTCTCTAGTTCGCCAAATAACTTGCCCATAGCATCGTAATATTGATAAGGCGTTACAGAATTAAGAGTTAAATCTTCTAACAATGTTCTGTAAGTAAAAACCAAATTTATCACCTCCTAAATTTTAATCTGTCTATGATTGTCTACGTTTAGACACGTTTAGTCACCTAATCTAACTGCTGCTGACAACCCTCTATGAAAAAATTGATAGCCTTATTTTTTTGCTCTAGAATATCATAGGCCTTGGAAGTTTTTGAGTGATAGAGAATGTTCGACAAGAAGAGGCCGAATACAACTAATATTATCAATGAAAAGAGCATGCTACTCATAAAAATCTCTCTTTTAATCGATGTTTTTCCTGTTTTATTCATGACTATGGTAGTAGGTTTATTTTGCATTAATATGTTTTCAACTCCCATGCAAGCGTGCAAGCGGGGACGGTTCTTGACTTGTGTAATCATATACAGGGACAAGCAAGAATACTCTCTGCTTGTCCCTAGCTGAAATAGTTGTGAAACAATAATAACACAATATGTGTGGTGTGTAAAACTAAAACAAAGCATTATAGGGGGACACGATGGTTATCGGGATTATACTCGCCGAGGTCATAGATTCACATTTCTTATTTCCTGAATTTCAATCCTGTGTAGCCAATCAAGTATCGTCTATGTTCACCAAGAGATCTCTCCAACCCCCACTAACTGGCAACTATTAAAATGCAAGTTAGTGGTCTTCGACAATATAGTTGCATTAAAATACGATTATATTGCCTCACCGAGTATATCGTGTCCCCCTATGCATACAAAACTATAAAAAGATAACAGGATAACAGGTCGGGCAGGGTTTAGAGATAGCTAGATCGTTGCGTATATTTTTCTAAAAACCTCCTGCGCCTTTTGCAAATCTCTTGCATCAGGATGTTTACTTGCTTCTTGGTGGCTGGCCAGGCGTTCGGGGGTGAGTGCATGTGGGTGATCTGGTGGCAGACTTTTAAACCTGGCGGTTATTTTTGGGTCGATTTTACCTCGGCAGATAAAATCTCCTACCAAGGTATTATCTTTCTCTATGAGCTGGCGAGCATTTTGCATAGTTTTTTTGGCATGCTCAGAATCAGGTGAAGCACCTAACGTGGCGAATAAAGCCACTTTTTTATTTTTCAGCAGTTTCATGTATTTTTGCGCACGACTATCGGGGTTTTCCCTGTCTGCCCAGAATCCTAAAATAATAAAATCATAGGAATCCGGTGAGGGTTGTTCTTCTACAGGGAGAAAATCAGTTGTTTCTTGGGGCATAATTTCAAAAATTGCCCGGGCTACTTTTTTCGTATTTCCTGTTTTACTTGAATAAACTACCAGTGATTTCATAAGAGAATCTTCCTTTCCGAATTTTAAATTAAGAGACGATAGACGCTGATTTATATGATTTTTATGATTTGCGCTGATTTTTTATATTTTTTTAGTATGATTTCATCATATTTAATCATACTAATCAGCGTCTAAAGAATTAGATTAGCGACTTCTAAGTTTATTTTTATGACGGCTGATCTGGTTTAGCAAAAGTTCCAGCAGATACAAGACCCCTTTAAAACCCATGAAGGGAGTTTGATCAAAGATTTGGATGTGATGCAGATTAGGGTTGGCGAGTTGTATTTTTACAGGAACATCTTTACCCATCTCCAGCAACACTCCATCTCCTAAGAGGATAGCAGGTTTGATTTCTTGGATAAGCTTTTCCTTTTCTTCTTCTGGAGAGTTGAAGAGCATTTTTTCAATTACAGGGTTATCGCTCTCGTCACTATCAAAGCCTGTTTTATGGTGATTTACAAAGATTTGTTTAACTTGCAACCCTAGCTCTTTATTTAAAAAGGGAGCTACATTAAGAGTAAAATCATAGTTTCCGGCTAGAATTACTTCCAGTGGCTGGTAGGAGAAAGTTGCTTGTCTTATTCTTAAAAGCTGACTTTTGAGTTGTTTTGTTTCTTGCTCTAAAAAAGTAGCATTAGCTTTTATCTCGAAGGTTTTTGCTATTTTTGCAATCCATTGTTGGGTTCCTTGCAAGCCGTAAGGAGAGCCGGAGATAAATTTTAAACCGTATTTTTCTTTCAATATCTTAGCACAAGGGATTCCTTCTGTCCTTAAAACAATATTAAACTCGGCATTGGCCGCTAGCGCAATATCTTTTAATGATGAATCGGAGGTGAAAGCAGTATGCAGATGGTACCCGAAACAGTCTTGCATAATTCTTTTAATTTCATTCAGGTCAGAAGTATAGTTATAAGCGTCAATACAGCTGCCGATGATGTTGTAAGTGCGTTCTTTTTTTTTAAGAGGTGGTTTTACGACTTGGGTAGCCAGGGCAGTTAATACTTCTTTCACTCCCAAAGTATAATCTCCCCTAAAACCGCCGCCTGTGAAAGGAACAAGGGTGGCACTAACCTGGCTTTGCAAATCTTCACAAATACTTTCTATATCTGTACCAATGAGAGAGGAAATAGCTGAGGCTAAAACAAAAATTACCGGGGGGCTATAAGCAGCATCCACTTCTTTGATTGTCGCTGCCAGTCTAGAAGTATTGCCCATAACGACATCGTCTTCATCCATATGTGTGCTGAATAGTTTTGCATTTAAGTCGGCGTTAAGGAGCATTAACCCTTCGGTAGCAAAGTGTGTGGTGCCGGCAGGACCATACTCAATAATACAGGCTCCTTCAATAGAAGATAGTGCCCATAAGGAACCCATTCGATCGGAGGGGAGAGGTAAGTATTTATACAGCTGTAGTTGCATGGTGTGACTCATCCTTTCTGGACATTGAGATAAAGGTTTCTATTGATTTGGCAATGGTTTGCATGGCTGATAGAGGAACTTCAAAGCCAAGGTTTTTAGCGGTTCCATCTAGTACAACCTGTGTAATTCCTTTGTTTAGCAGGACCATAGGGTATTCATGGCCTATATAAATATCAGGCATGAGTTCATCGTATAGTTGGTGCAGGGGAGCTATGTTGGCAATCATGGAAACATAAGGGTTGTGTCCTCCTGCCAGAATTTCATTTATGTAAAGTTCATCGCCGTCATATAAATCTCTAGCTTGTATTAGAATGGGTAGCATATCCATGCTGCTTAAAAAACTGCTTAATTCGAAAGCAAGCATGGGGGTATTGCCATAAATAAATTTCTTCCCTTTGAATAAGGGGTAGTAGGTGTCCCTAGACTTCTCAGCAGCTTCTTTTAGAGCCTGAACTTCATCCGATATTTTTAGTTGAAGTTTTGCTGCAATCTCTTGGTAACCTTTTTCTATGCGGTCAAAATTTAAGAATTTGTCAAAATAGACATAGTCGTTGCCGTAAAGTTCCTGCATTTTTTTGGCTAGGGGGAGAGCTGTAAAGTCAGTAACGATGTTTAAAGCAGCAGCGGGGGCGGTTTTGATACTGGCGATACTACAGCTGGAAGGGAGTACGAGATGAAGGTCAATGCCATTGTTTTGCAGTGTTTTAAAGAGCTCCGTATTTTTTATACCGCCGTAGCGATGCCCTAAAATATTGACTGTTTGGGGGGCGAGGGGTTGGCTTTCCATCAATTCGGCCAGAGCCGTAAGAGTTTTTTCTATGCCTGGAATGTGGTTGTTGCACTTAAAGTGTTCTGTGTGTACTACCAATAGTTTTGCTTGTATTTTGTTTTGCAGTTCAAAGATAACGGCCTCAATATCTTCGCCGATTATTTCCAGAACACAGGTGGTAACTAGGAGAATGGCTTTTGGCTGGTGGTGCTGGTCAATATAAGTTATGGTTTCTTTTAGTTTATCCTGACAGCCAAACACAACATCGTCCTGATTGAGGACAAAGGAAAGGAAGTTGTCTTTCATGTCGCTATCATCGCTTATTCTTTGCATATTAAAGGTTTTGGTGTAGAAAGTACATTCATCTGTACCTATTACCAAGACATGGAGGTCTGCGATATAGCCGGCTGTCAGGGCTACCCCAAAAAGAGGGCAGTGCGTGCCGGGAAACTGGGCGTGAGAAAGTTGTTTGATATCTTTGGCAACTTTAACGTCTGCCAGTCTTTTGATTTTTTCTAGGCTATATTTGTATGACAATTTTTGTTCGCTCCTTTTTGAAAGTTTGAAAGTTTAAAGGTTTGTAACTGGTATGATCAAAAAAGACCTTGGTTGTGGATAACTATTAATGCTAG
>CAZIRG010000024.1:0-14323 GCA_964541505.1 uncultured Syntrophomonadaceae bacterium
CACTTAGTCACTTAGTCACTTAGTCACTTAGTCACTTAGTCACTTAGTCACTCACTTATATTCTATCTCTATTTTAATTCTTTGTAATTTATGCAAAAAAAAAAGACCCTGCCGGGTCTAAACTAAAAAAGTATCTTATAGCGCCGCATACCCACATTGAGCACTAATCCAATGCTCATAATATTAAGCAAATAGGCACTACCTCCATAGCTCATTAAAGGCAGAGGAAGACCAGTTACAGGCATTATACCTATAGTCATACCAATATTTACAAAAATCTGGAACATAAACATAGCCACCACACCCCCGCAAAGAAAAGAACCAAAAGTATCTTTCGACAGCCTAGCAATGCGTATAATTCTATAAATAAGAATAAAGAACAACATCATCAAAAACAAGGCACCAACGAAACCGAATTCCTCCCCCAATACAGAAAAGATAAAATCTGTATGCTGTGCCGGTAAAAAATTCAGACCACTTTGCGTCCCTTGAAACAATTCACCCGTTCTGGAAAAATAGCCGGCAAAGCCACCCGCACCTATGGCTATCATGGATTGTAAGAGTTGATAGCCATAACTCATAGGAGCAACTTCCGGATTGATAAAAACCAAGAGACGCATTTTCTGGTAATCCTTTAACATTAACCAAAGTAAAGGAAACCCGACACCTATTCCAACAGTAAGTATTAGCAAAAGATGTTTGACGGAAACACCAGCCATAAAAAGCATGGTGAATAAAACAGCAAAAAGAACCAGAGACGTCCCGAGGTCGGGTTGCAAGAATATCAAAAACACCGGTAAAAGAACATAAAAAAACGGTACAACTAGGTCATAAATGCTTTCAAAAGGCTCTTTTCTTTCTGACAAAACTTTGGCCAAAATAACAATAATAGCTAGCTTAGCCAGCTCCGAGGGCTGCAGATCAAAAACTTTCAAATCCAACCAGCGTTGTGCCCCACCACCTTCCCGACCAATAAAAAGAACAGCTGTCAAAAGAGCAATGTTAAAATAATAAAAATAATGTGCCATTCTATAAAAATAAAGGTAGTCCGTCAGGACAGTTATAAACATAGCTACTAAACCTATGCCCACCCATAATACCTGCTTTTGTACAAAGTAAAGAGGATTTCCGGTGAGATTATTTAAAGTAGCGCTTCTGATACTCAAAAGGCTGACAAGAGAAATAAGCAATACAGTTAGCAGCAAGGTATAGTCAAAAGTACGCCAGAGTTTGCGCTCAATCATTATAGATCCTGTCTCCCCCTCTTAACCGCCTTGATAATCAAGTTAGCCTCTAAAACCGCTGACCCATCACTGCTATGCAGATTAACTTCGGAAGTACCCTCATCAATTTCCATATACTTCGAAATTACCTGCACTATTTCTTCTTTTATTAGGCTTAGCAATTCTGGAGAAACCTCTGAACGATCATGTATAAGAACAAGACGCAATCTCTCTTTAGCAACGCCCTTACTACCACGGTTACCGGTAAAAATTTTTAATAGTTCTTTAATGTTCATGTTAATCTCCTAACTACCACTACTGATAATCTTTTTTAAACGACTAAAAAATCCTTCTTTTTTGCTAAAATCTATAAATGGTAAGTTTTCTCCTTGCAATCTCTTGGCAATATTTATATAAGCCTGCCCGGCTTGGGAAGTTTTTTCTCTCACTACTGGTTCACCCCTATTAGTGGAAACTATAATTCTTTCATCATCAGGCACAACCCCCAATAAGGCCACGGCTAAAATTTCTGTAATGTCCTCAATATCCATCATGTCACCCCTGCGCACCATATCAAAACGAATTCTGTTAACAATTAACTGTGGATTTGAAAGTTCTGCTGCTTCCAGCAAGCCAATAATTCTGTCTGCATCACGTACAGCAGAAACTTCCGGCGTAGTTACAATTACAGCCCTATCAGCTCCGGCTATCGCATTCTTAAACCCTTGCTCTATTCCAGCAGGGCAATCTATAATAACATAATCAACATCCTGCTTTATTCTTGCACATAGGTCAACCATTTGTGCCGCACTAACAGCTGTCTTGTCACTAGACTGAGATGCTGGCAGCAAATGCAAACCTTCCTGTCTTTTATCCCTAATTAAGGCTTGCTTTAAACGACATCTTTTTTCTACCACATCCACTAAATCAAAAATAATTCTGTTTTCAAGACCCATAACCACATCTAAGTTTCTGAGTCCTATATCAGCATCGATAAGAACAACTTTTTTACCCTCCATAGCTAGACTAGTCCCTAAATTAGCTACAGTTGTAGTCTTACCTACGCCACCTTTTCCAGACGTAACTACCAGTACTTCCCCCATAACAACACTACCTCCCTAACTTTTATTACCAAAAGGCAAAACAACTATCTTGCCTTGTTGCAATCTTGCTTGTTCCGGAGCAAAAGCAGCTTCTTCTTTACTATCAGGAGCACGAGAAATAATTTCACCTATCCGTATTTGGGCAGGCTCTAAGCGAAGAGCCGTTATCGAAGCAGAACTAGAGCCTTCTGCTCCGGCATGCACAACTCCCCTTAATCTACCAAAAACAATTATATCTCCACCAGCAATTATTTCAGCGCCAGGATTAACATCTCCTAAAACCACAACAGCTCCTTTATAACTTACTTTTTGACCTGAACGGAGAGTACGATATATCAGCAAGGCTGCAGTTTCTTGCCTTTCTTTAAAGTCAGAAAATATCTTGTAATTTATTTCCGGTTGACTGTCAAAAGCAAAAGGGATAATACCATCAAAAATCAAGTTATATGACAGCAAAGCTTTTTTTATTTCTTCTATTTCCTCAGAGTGAACCTGTCTTCCACCTAAATCAAGACGTACCTTAGCTCCCTCAAAAAAAGCTCCCCCCTCTTTTACTTTTTTTCCCAACTCTTCTTTAAACACCTCCAAAGAATAATTTTCACTAATCAAGAGAATCAAGCCTTTTTTGTCGCCTTTAAATTCCATTATTTTATTAGTTTTTTTCATTTTTACTTCGTATCCTTTTTATTGGCATTATCAAAAAAATTAACCACGGAGAACGCAGATTCTTTCATCTTTATTGGTTAAGTTGTAACTACTCAGGCACTAACGTAATAGTTAGAGATTGAATACCACTTTACGGTTTACGGTTTACAGTTTACGGTTTACAGTGGTTACGGGGTTACGGGGTTCCAATTTGCTATACAATAATTAACTGGCAACCGGCAACTGACAACCGGCAACTGGCTGTAGCTGAACAGTTACGTTGGGTTTAAGGTTTTAGTAACTGATTCGACAAAAATATTAGTTTTCCTGCCTGAAGCTGGTCATCAAGTATCACATGAGTTATTAATTCCCTCAAAATAAGGAGAAAAATAAGCTTCATAAAAATCCCAAGAAATCGGCACAGCTGTAGAAACACCTGTGCCACTATTTTCAATTAAAACCGCCAAAGCTATTTCTGGGTTATCAGCAGGAGCATAGCTGAGAAAAAGACTGTGCGGCGGCATATTGCCGCCCACCTCAGCAGTACCGGTTTTACCAGCAATCTGTACCGGATAGGTAAAATTACGAAATCTGCCGGCTGTTCCTCCCAAAGAAGTAGCTGCCTTTACCCCTCGCTGTATCACTTCCCAATTAGCCTGTGAAGCCGTTATTTGATTGATAATCTCCGCCTGCGCCTGATAGACAACTCCTCCAGCCGGAGATATTATTCTTTCCACTAGATAGGGACGAAAGTGAGTGCCGGAATTAGCTATCATGGCTATATAGTTAGCTAACTGCAAGGGAGTTATCTCATGATAACCTTGGCCAATTGCTGCATCCATAGTTTCTGCCGGAAACCAACGATAAGGTGAAACTTTTCTTTTCGCCTCTCTACTGGCGACCTGACCGGCAACTTCTCCCCGGACACACCTAAGTCCTGTAGGTGCACCAAAACCAAACTTACGACTCCACCTTTCTAAAGAATCAATACCCAGTCTTTGACTTACCGCAAAGAAAAAAGTGTTACTAGAAACTTGAATAGCTCTAGCTACGTCAATTAAACCATGTGCTCTTCTGCCAAAATTAGCCTTAGGAGGTCCACCAGCCACAGGGAAAACTCCAGGGCTATTCACTTTTTCTGTAGGAGTCAGTACTCCTTCTTCTAGTGCAGCTAAAGCTGTCACCATTTTGAAAGTCGAACCAGCAGGATACGTGCCGCGAATAACTCTATTCCAAAGTGGCTTTAGCGGATCATCACGCAAGCTACTAAAATCCTGCCACTTACTATTCAAGTCATAATCAGGAAGACTGACCATAGCCAAGATAGCTCCACTGCGAGGATCTAAGGCTACAGCCGCACCTCGCAAACCATAACGTTCATCTTCAGCATTTCTTGCTGCCATATGCTTACGCATAGCCATTTCCAATGCCCGCTGCAGCTCCATATCCAAAGTTAAATAAATACTGCCCCCAGGGACAGGATCCTCCCGTGCTTCGAGACGAACAGGCTGGGTCAAATGATTTACTTCCACTCTCTCCCGCCCATCTTTTCCCCTGAGAAACGGCTCAAAAACCTCCTCTAGCCCTCCTCCACGGCCTACAATATCTCCCGGGTTAAAAGAATAACCACTCTCGCTCCATCTATCCAGCTGTCTTTGTGTTATTTCTCCTGTACGCCCCAAAACATGTGCCGCCAAATTTCCTGCCGGATAAAATCTTAAAGGTTGTACTTCCACTATCACCCCTGGCAGTTCTGTCCTTCTTTCAGCCAACTCAGCCACAACAACATCCGATACGTCACTTTTTAAGCGAACGGGAATATACTGGCGGTAACGCTGCTGCCTGATGTGAGTACGAATTTCTTCTTCTTCCATCTGCAAAATTTTAGCCAGTTCAGCAATAACCCGGTCAGCCTCTCTTCTCTCCAGATCAAGAATAGACACGGTAAACCCAGGACGATTAGTCGCCAAAATTCTTCCCTGACGATCAAAAATTTCACCCCGGGGGGCTGTTATGTTCATAATTCGTGTTTTGTTGATTTCTGCCCGGTCAAAAAAATACTCATGGTTGAGAATCTGCAACTGGGCTAATCTGCCCGCCAAAAGCAAAAAAATAAAAAAACTTGCCGTCAAGAAAAATTTGAATCGGTATAACATTCTCTTTGTCATAGTATTTTCACCTAAAATCATTCCAAGCAAATAATTTCTTTTTCCTAATTACTTTGAAAATAACCGGATAAAATAAAAAGAGAACTGCTATATTCCCTAAAGATTTAAAAAGAAAAGGTAGAGTTAAGTATTGCCAAGATGGTTCCACAGATAAAAACAGGTGGGTTAAAAGAAAAAGCAACAATTCTTGAAAAACAGTTGCCGCTAAAATAAGTACCGCCGAAACAAAAATCTGATCTTTATAGGTATCTTCGGAAGCCTTACCTGCCAAATATCCTGCCGCGGCCTTACTTAGAGCAAAAAAACCCAAGGCCGGTCCAAAAACAATATCCTGTAACAACCCTGCCAATAGACCAAGTATAAGCCCTCTCTTTGACCCTAGCAAAATACCTAAAGATACAACCAATATTAACAAAAGGTCAGGATGATAAGGCACCGGCCAAAAAAAAGGCAGAAAAGACCCCTGTAAAACTAAGTTCGCCGCAAACACTAAAAAAAGCAAGCACGCAATCATTCTGATTCTACCGCCTCATCTTCTACCATTTCTTCACCATCATTAAGATTTTCTGAAGGAACTATTTTCTCCGAAGGGGGAGACTCTAGTAATACAAAAATTTCTTCTAGACGATAAAAATTTACGGCCGGTTCTATTGCAGCATGCTTTAAAAAGCCAAACTGATCGTCTTTAACCTCTGTAACAGTTCCTAATAGTAATCCTTTAGGGAATAAAGGTCCTAAACCAGATGATATTATCGTATCTCCTTTTTTTATGTCGGCATCCGCAGGTAAGTTTTTCATAATAAAGGACCCTTGATGTTCTATATTTCCTTCTACCACCCCAACAACTCCGGGGTCACGCGAACGTTGTACCATAGCACTGACAGCCCGACGCGGGTCTGTTAAAAGCAAAACTTGCGCAGAATTAAAAGCTGTAGTATAAACACTACCCACCAAACCCATACTGGTTACTACTGGCATACCCGCCTTTACCCCCTGAAGGCTCCCTTTGCTAATGGTTACCATCTCAAACCAACGATCAGTACTACGAGCAATCACTTCTGCCGGTAAAAGCACAAAATCAGTTTTAATCTCAAAAGCTAATAACTTGCGTAATCGATAGTTTTCCCGTATGAGCTCTGCTATCTGTAGCTGCAATTTTTTCTGAGCTACCAACTCTTCTTGAAGAAGCCTGTTTTCCTCTTCTAAACGATAGTAAGTGCGCAACGTCTCTACCTTAGTCAAAATGCTGTTACTTATACTGCTAACCAAATTTTGCACAGGTGCAAACACCCCTAAAATAGCTTTTTCAGGAAGAGTTATCTGAGAACGCCCTCTTCCTGTTAAAACCATCAAAGTAAGAAGTAGTATGATTACTGCTATAACAGCGAAAATATTTTGCCTTGGCAATCTAGATTTGCTCATTACTATCCTCTCATGAAATTTTCCTAGGAGACACCGATACCCGACGCAAAAGATTGATCTCAGCTAAGGCTTTCCCCGTACCTAGAACCACGCAATCCAATGGGTTTTCTGCGATATAGACCGGCATACCTGTTTCTTGCGCTACTAACTTATCAAGACCTTTCAAAAGAGAACCACCACCAGTCATGATGATCCCTTTATCCATTATATCTGCTGCCAGTTCTGGCGGAGTTTTCTCCAATGTAACCTTGATAGCATCAATAATTTGATAAACAGGATCAGAGAGGGCTTTTCGAATTTCATCTGTAGTCAATGATTGCACTTTGGGTAGTCCTGCAACCAAGTCGCGTCCTTTAATATCTTTGGTTTTATTTTCATCTGTCGTAAAAGCTGTGCCAATATCAATCTTGATATCTTCTGCTGTTCTCTCCCCAATCATTAAATTATAGGTTCTTTTAACATAATTAACAATAGCTTCATCCATCTCATCGCCACCGATACGTATAGACCTGCTGGTCACTATTCCTCCCAGAGAAATAATAGCCACCTCTGTAGTACCGCCTCCGACATCAACAATCATACTACCTGTCGGCTCTTCCACGGGCAACCCTGCCCCAATAGCTGCCGCCATAGGTTCTTCAATAAGAAAAGCTTCGCGTGTGCCAGCCTGTTTTGTAGCATCCAGAACCGCCCTTTTTTCCACCTCTGTAATACCAGAGGGCACGCAGACCACCACCTGGGGATAAAAGAAAGGTCTGCGACGGTAGGCTTTGGTGATAAAATGCCGCAGCATAGTCTGGGTAACATCAAAATCGGCAATAACTCCATCTTTCATCGGTCTAATAGCTATTATATTTCCAGGAGTTCGCCCAATCATTTTCTTAGCTTCATCTCCTACTGCTAATATGGCGCCTGTATCTCTGCGAATAGCTACTACCGAAGGCTCCCTTAGAACAACACCTTTACCATTTACATATACCAAGGTATTAGCCGTTCCCAAGTCTATACCCATATCACGAATAAAATATTTCGACATAAAACGCATCTACTAAAAACTCCTCTCTTCTCTCTAGCTTCTAATTATAACAGCTTTTCCTTTTCCTTGGCAACAGGAATTTATTCGCAACCCATTTAAATCAAGTTCTTTTCGCGAAAACTTACATAATTTTTTTCGCCAACTATAATGTGGTCAAGCACTTTTATTCCCATTAGTTCTCCTGCTTCAACTAAGCGATTCGTAACATTGATATCTTCACTGCTAGGTTTTGGATCACCACTGGGATGATTATGTAAAAGAATAACAGAGGCAGCATTACGCTTCAATGCTAGACGAAAAATTTCCCGCGGATGAACTATGGATGAGTTTAAACTACCTTTAAATATTACTTCTGCAGCAATAATCTTATTTTTTATATTCAAAAAAATAACACGAAACTCTTCCTGCTCCAGATAGCGCATCTCTTCTGCCATAAAATTAAAAACATCAGCAGGGGAAGTTATGTCTACATTGTGTTCTCGCAAAGCTACCGCCATACGGCGACCAAGTTCTAGAGATGCTTTTAGCTGTATAGCCTTGACTTGAGCTATGCCTTTTATCTCTGCCAATTCTTCTACCGATAGGTAGGGCAGTTCTCTGAATTCTTTTACCAGTTTGAGAATCTTTTGAGCCAAGTCCAAAGCTGTTTCCTGCTTATTCCCCGTCCTGAGAATGATGGCTAAAAGCTCTGCATTAGATATTTTTTCAGCTCCAAGCCTTAAAAGTTTCTCCCGCGGTCTTTCCTCCTCCGGCAAATCTTTAATACTCATAATCTATCCTTTCTTGCAATAATTCTCGCAGCAACTTCAAAGTTAAAGGAAGCGGCAAACCTACTACATTCGTATAGCACCCACTAATTTTTTCTATCAAAAAGCCACCCCTCCCCTGGATAGCATAAGAACCAGCTTTGTCAAAGGGTTCTCCTGTATCTATATATCTTTTAATTTCAGACAGGGAAAGAGAGCGCATCCAAACATCAGTAACCTCGTGTGCAACCTTTATATTTCCCGGGGAATTTTCTACCAGAGCAACCCCTGTATAGACACAATGTTTTTTACCCTGCAATTTTTGCAAAATGTTTTCTGCCTCTTTGGCATCGCAAGGTTTTCCCAGAATTTCCTGTCCTAAAACCACTATCGTGTCGGCCCCTAAGACAGGCAAATAAGGTTCTTTCTTTGCTACCTGCGCAGCTTTGGCAAAAGCAAGTTTTTCTACCAACAAAGTAGGAGATTGAGAATCAAGAAGTAAAATTTGAGAATTGGGAACTAGGAAAGGAGCTGTTAGACTGTCTTCATCCAAGTCAGCCGGCACTACACGAAAATTCAGACCTAAATCTTGTAAAAAACGATTGCGTCGGGGAGAAGCAGACGCCAGAATAAATTCTCTCATCATCATTACTCCTTAACTACTCAGGTGTCTAATTTTTGGAGGTATTTAGGATTTTTTTAAATCGTTCGTAACTATCTATTTAGGCATTAGGCACAAAGGGGCAAAGGCACAGTGGCACAAAGAAAAATAAAAACGTATAGAGATCAGTGAGTCAGTGGATCAGTGAGTCGAATGGGGCAGGCTCTACGGCTGTAAGTAGGTGACGAAGTACGACGTGGTTGGTGTTCCAACTTATCAACCTGCCCTTTTATTAGAGCAGTCTAAAGTACGATTATGTTACCTTGCCAAGTATAACTTTGCCCCTTTGTGCCTATGTGCCTTTGCCCCTATGTGCCTTTGCCCCTATGTGCCTTTGCCCCTCTGTGTCTGAGTAGTTACATTACTCCTTACTTAACTAGTCGGATTCAGGGAACCCGGGTTCTTCTAGGAAACTCTCCAGCCCCCGATAACTGGTAACCGATAACTGGTAACCGATAACTGATAACTGATAACTCCTCCCCCGCCGTACTCCGTCCTCACTTAGTCACTTAGTCACTTAGTCACTTAGTCACTTAGTCACTGAGTCACTCGCCTTTCCAGTACCTTACGTAAATAAATAGTAGCCACCCCGGTAAACAAACCAGTAGGAATAGCCACCAGCAGCAAAGGAGGCAAATACATAGCAACAAGATGCCGATTAGCAATAAACACAGCTGCCATAAATACTTGGGCTGTATTATGTCCTGCTGCTCCCAGTACACTTACAGCTACAAGGCTAATTTTTTGCTTTCTTTCCCAAGGAAGAAACAAAGCCATTATTATCGTACTAAAAAGAGCTCCTGCCAAACTGAAAAAAAAGCCGAAACCTAAAAAAGTACCAGCAAAGATACTTCCCAAAACACTGCGTAAAAATGCTACTATAAGGGCGCTCTGCCAACCATAAAAAATCAAAGTGAGCAGTGTTATTATATTAGCCAGCCCCAACTTTGCCCCGGGGACAGGCAAGGGAAAGGGGATAAAGCTTTCCAGTATATGAATCACTACAGCAAAGGTTATCAGTAACCCCAAGTTAACCATCTTGGCAACAGGCACTTTTAACTCCCTTCTGTAAATACTTAGGTTATTAGGTTCACGGTTCAAAGTTCACGGTTATGGGTCTTGTAACACGGCAGACTAACATTCGAAAGCGGAGCAAGCATCCGCATACGACTGTTACTTTGCCGTGACACAAACACCCTTCATGTTTTCTAAATAATTAATGAATCCACGAAGCACAGCACTTGTCAATTGGGTTGTTGGGCTCATAGTAGATTACTGTGTCTTCAAACTCACTACCCTTCGTTAACTCAACCGTGAACCATTGAACTTTGAACCTGAGTACTACTTCAAAAGTTCTATAACATCTTTAATACCAGTAGAAAAATAAATTTCTAACTCCTCTGTAACCAGAAAAACTTCTATTTCAGGTCTATTTTCTGCCATCTTCAAGCTTTCTTCCCTACCCATAATAAAAAACGCTGTCGAAAAAATATCGGCCAGAACAGCATCCGGAGCTATAACCGTAACACTAATCAATCCCTTATCTGCCGGGCGTCCTGTGGCTGGGTCGAGAAGGTGATGATACTTGGTGCCATTTAGTTTGAAAAATCGCTCGTAATCACCGGAGGTTACTACCGCCCTGTCAGCTAAAGAGAGAACGGCAATGATTTCATGGCGATTGCGAGGATGTTGAATCCCAATACGCCAAGGGGAACCGTCAGGTTTTGACCCCACAACCCGTATATCGCCCCCCACATCCAGAAAAGCATTTTTAATTCCAAATGATTTAAGCTCTGCAATGGCTCTGTCCACAATATAGCCTTTGGCAATACCACCAAGATCTAATGCCATACCTTCTTTCGACAAAAAAACACTGTTTTCCTCCTCTGAAAGCTTAATCTGCCGATAATCCACTAGTTTTAAAATCTCTTCTAACTCTTCTTCTGTCGGCACCCGGGGAGCAGCCGTTCCAAAACCCCAAAGATCCAACAAGGGAGTGACTGTTATATCAAAAGCTCCTCTGGTTTTTGCGCCCATTTTTTTTCCCAATTCAATTAAATCAAAAACATTATCTGGCACTTCAACTTTTGTTACTCCTGCCTGTTGATTGATTTTGCTTACCGGGCTATCATCTAAATGACGGGAGAAATCCCTCTCCAGCTCTTGCATAATATCAAGTACCCTACGGACAGCTATGTGACCACTTTCTTCATCCTCAGTATAAACAGTGATGTTAACAAAAGTTTCCATAAGACCAAATTCAGAGTGACTGGTTCTGACTGGCTTATTAAAAAAACAACCCGCCAATAACAAAACCATGCTGGCAAAAATAAACATGAACAGCATTTTATTTCTGTTAGAACTTCTCGCCCCCAACTTAGTTTTCCCCCTCTATTCAACCTCCAATTAAGGAGAGGTGAGATCAAACCGCCTAATCTTCAAAACCCAAACCATAAGCCCCAGAACCCGGGTAACTTGCCTCGTTCTCCAACTGTGAACCCTGAACCCTTGAACCCGTTTTCCCTGAACCTGAATAATTAAAAGAAATCAACATAATAGGCCAGCAGGAAAAGAAATGTTCCCATAATAACAACAACTATTAAAGAACTAAAATTTATGTTTCTAATATTGATTTCTTCTGGCTGCCACTGTAACTTCTGCCATAAAGAAGGTCCTTTCTTTTCTTTGTCGCTAGCCATCTCCTGCCGAACCCTTTCCGGCAAACTATCGTATTTTGTGGGGAAATCAATCGTGTCTTTATTGCTCAAAGCCTCATGCAAATCAGCCATCGAACTTTCAAGCCGATGTGTCACTTGGGCTTCTTTATGAGTCGAACTGCCAAAAACATTCTTTAATTCACTTATCGCCCCATTAAGCTGGTTCATCTTTTTGGCTATTCTATAAACCGAAGAACCTACTTTTTCCTGCATTTCAGTAATCACGCCATCGAACCGGTGTATATTCTGAGCCATACCATGTACAGCTTTTCCTGATTGGCCATAAAAGTGGTCAATGTATCTATCCATAATGCTGGCATATCTGCAAGCTGCCAGCACCAGACGGCCCAAAGGAGCATAAAGCAGATATTCAACACTTAACCACACTGGTACAGGCAAATCTTTTGCCAGTATTTTTCCTAGCATTATGAAAATCATCACACCTATAGCAAAAAATTGCAAGGCGGTCAAAATTCCTTTAGTTGAATAAACCGCCAAAGAAGAAGTATAGGGAAGCAAATTAGCCAGTAATTGAGGACGCACTCCGAAAAGAAGGCATAGAAAAATCATGGTCACTATAGCCAGCTGCATTGTTATCGGTAACTTTTTTTTGGTAATGGCTCTTCCCTTAATAAAGCCGAAGTAAATCAATTTGCAAAATGCCAACACCGTTCCTACCCCAGCTACTAGCAACATTCCCTCTACCGGACTTATCCCATAGGTTGCTCCTTTAAGCAAGTATTTGCTTACATAACCATTAAAAAGAGGTAGACCGATACAAGCACAGGCACCTACAACCGCTCCCATTGTTGCCAGCGGCATAGACTTCCAGATCGGCGAGGTGGCTTCTTTTTTTTCTATGTTGGATAATTCCTGTATATTTTCAGTACCCAGGGTAAAAATCAAAACACCAGCACTCATAAAAAGCAATCCCTTGTAAACCATATGATTAACCAAGTGCAGCAAGCCACCATCTACGCCTAAAGAGGAACCGGTAGCAATGCCAGCTACCATATAGCCAACCTGCACGATAAGCAGGTAAGAAAGAAGTCGCCGCATATCTTTTTGTAAAAGGGCACAAGTTACACCCAAAATAGCCATAGACGCACCCATGAGAGCAATACCTGTATCGGAAGGTACAAACCGTGCAAATGCATACACGCCAATTTTAGTAGTTAAACCAACAAGTACCACACTGGCGAAAAAGGAAGCCGCCGGATACCCCCAGGCAATCCAAACATGAAACGGCAAGAAAGCCGTTTTAAAACCAACAGCAAGTACGAAAAAAGGAAGACCTGCTTCTGGCACAACCAAATCGAAAGAGCCTGTGGCCGCATACTGCTGCAAAATCCCTAGGAGCATACAAAGACCTCCGAAGAAGTGAAAAAGTAAAAAATGATAGCCTCTGCGTACAGCCTGCGGTGTACCTTTTAGAATAATTAAAACTGCCGTAGAAAATGTTAATAACTCCCAGAAAAGAAAGAGAGTAATAAAATTGCCGGAAAAGACCACTCCCACTGCCCCAGCTAAAGCAAAAAGGGCAGCAACCTGTTCCCTTGGTTTTGCTATCTCTACTCCGTATAATAAAGCCATTGCTCCCACCAGTAAAAACCCAAAAACAGCTATTCTAGCATAAGAATGTGCCGTAAAAAGAAGTGGTGCCAACCCCATGTCTCCTAAAAAAGTTAAAGCAGAAATATCTCTTAACTCTGCCCCGGACAGATTATAGGCAGCTAGAAAAAGCATCAGTGTTATCAGGCAAAGCAAGAGGTTTATCCGCCACCTACGCGACAGAAACAGCAGAAGCGGCGCCATAATAATTGTAAATGTAACAAAAAAAAGATACAGTTCGATTTTAACCTGCCCCTTCCTATTTAAAAGTAATGCACGTAGTAAGCCAAAAAGAAAAGAAATACTCCCATCATAACAACAACTATAAAAGAACTGAAATTCAAATTCCTGATATTAGCTTCCTCAGTACGCCACGTCAACTTACGCCATATGGAAACTTCTTTTTTACCGCCAGTACTGGCAACCTCTTCTTCAACAAAAGAATCAGGCGATTCCTCTAGTCGTAATCCTTTGTTACATCTATAATGTTGCAAAAGTTCAGATTCAACAAAGTCATCACGCATTTCCTCTATCGCACCATTAAGACGGTTCACTTTTTTATCTGCTTCGTAAACCGAACTTCCAAATATTTCCTGCATTTCATTGATGGCACCATCAAGCTGGTTAACCTTTCTGGCTGCTTTGTAAACTGACTCACCAAACATTTCCTGCATTTCATCTATGGCACTATCAAACCGATCTATCTTCTTAGCAAATTTATGAGCAATTCTACCCGACTTGCCATAAAAACGATCGATATCTCTGTCTATAATATTAACAGCACTACAAATTGCCAGGACCAAACGACCCATAGGAGCATAGAATAAATATTCCACACTCACCCAGTCAGGCACAGGCACTCCTTTTTCCAATACTTTCCTGATAACTGCAAAAATCAGCACACCTAAGGCTAAAAATTGCAAGGCACTCATAATTCCCTTGGTTGAGTAGACAGCTAAAGAAGAACCATAAGGAAGAATGTTCGCCAAGG
>CAZIRG010000025.1:0-14012 GCA_964541505.1 uncultured Syntrophomonadaceae bacterium
TAAAAATTTGTCACAATAAGGAGAACATAAATAAAAATAAGACACTCTTTACAAGCGTCTTATAATCAAGTAGTTTATGTTGGTATAGTCAAAAACTAACATTTGTTAATAAGCACAGCAACGATATTTAGCTGGCGCAATACCGGTATTCAGTTTACAGTTTACAGAGATTACGGAAAACGAGGTTATAATTCACTAAAAAACAATTAACTGGCAACTGGCAACTGGCAACTGACAACTGACAAAGCGAGGTCTATCTTATCTTTCTTTTCCGCAAAAAGGCAGGAATTTCTAGGTTATCTAGGTTACCGGTGATAAAGCCGTTTCGATTTATTCCCTCGTGAAATTTGCTTTTAGCAGCAGCGACTTCACCAAAGCCTGTAGCAATTACTGTTATTCTGGCGTTGTCTTGCATGCTTTCATCAATAACAGCTCCAAAAATAATATTTGCATCCGGATCTGCCGCCTCCGCAATAATCTCAGCAGCCTCATTGATTTCAATAAGTCCCAGGTCAGTTCCACCGGTAATATTTAAGAGAACACCCCTAGCACCCTCTATAGAGGTTTCCAGCAAGGGATTAGATATAGCGGCATTAGCAGCATCCACAGCTTTATTGTCTCCGGTACCAACGCCTATACCCATCAAAGCCGAGCCTTTTTCCTGCATTATAGTTCTGACATCAGCAAAGTCCAGGTTGATTAACCCAGGAACAGCAATCAAATCTGATATTCCCTGCACTCCTTGACGCAAAACATCATCAGCAATTTGAAAGGACTCACGTAAAGGTGTTTTTTTATCTATTATCTGTAAAAGACGATCGTTAGGTATGATAATAAGCGTGTCTACCTGATTCTTAAGCTCTCTTATGCCCTCTTCCGCCTGCAATTGTCGCCTACGTCCTTCAAAGGTAAAGGGACGGGTAATAACTCCAATAGTCAAAGCTCCTGCTTCCCGAGCAATCTGAGAAATAACAGGAGCAGCTCCTGTCCCTGTGCCCCCACCCATTCCGGCAGTAATAAAAACCATGTCAGATCCTTGGATAAAGCTTTCAATATCTTCTTTGCTCTCTTCTGCAGCTTGTTTACCTATTTCAGGATTAGCTCCCGCTCCCAATCCTTTGACCAGTTTAAAACCAATCTGTATTTTGTGAGGTGCGTTAGAAGAAGCAAGATCTTGTGTATCAGTATTAACAGCAATAAAATCAACACCCTGCATACCTGATGCTATCATTCTGTTTACAGCGTTACTACCGCCACCGCCGATGCCCACAACCTTAATCTGTGCAAACTCTTCCCTTTCTGCATCAAACTCAATCATTTTTTTCCTCCTCTATTCCGCAAGTTATTATGTAAAAATATCCGTAATCCAATCCCAGCATTTCCCCCAAAAACCTTTTAAGGAGCGAATAGAAACAGCTTTAGGCTGGGAAATCATCTGTTGACGCTGCACATAATAGATTATGCCTACAGCAGTTGAGTATATCGGACTTTTCACTCCTATATAGCCAGGCTGTGCAATGCGCACAGGAGAATCAAAAACGTCCTCAGCCATTTCAGCCATCCCTTTCATCAAAGATACTCCACCTGTCAAAACCACACCGGCTGGTAAAGATTTTTCAAATCCCATTCTGACAACTTCCTCTTTAGCCAACTGCAATATTTCCAGAGAACGAGGTTCAATAATCATAGCTAGTTCTTGTTGAGAAATGCTGTGATTATCTCTACCGGTTATATTTTGTACTTCTATATATTCTTCACTGTCTGCCTGGGGGATAAAAGTCATACCATGCTGAATTTTAAGTTTTTCTGCTTGGTCTAAAGTAGTTTTAAGTCCCATAGCCAGATCGCTAGTAATATACCCGCCTCCAACCGGGACAGCCGCTATATTTTTTAAATTTCCTCCTTGGAAAACAGCAATTTCTGCCGTACCGCCCCCTATATCCAGTAAGAACACTCCCAGTTCTTTTTCATCCTGAGAAAGAACAACTTCGGCACTGGCTAAGGAATTAAGTACCAGTCCATCTACTGACAGACCGGCTCTTTCTACACAGCGCAAAGTATTTCTTATCGTAGTGGTCATACCTGAAATAACCATTGCATCTACTTCTAGTCGTACACCAATCATGCCGACAGGATCCCTAATTCCATCATAACCATCTACTATAAATTCCCGTGGTAAAACATCTATTATTTCTCGTTCCGGCGGGATAGCTATAACCCGAGCTGCCTGCATAACTCGCTCTACATCTTCTTCTCTGATTTCTTTGTTTTCACCTGATACTGCTACCACACCACGATTATTTACTATACCCACCCTAGAACCCACCAGACCCAAAAAAACAGCGGCTATTTCTCGCCCAGCCATCCGTTCGGCTTCCTCAACCGCTTCCTGGATAGAGCTTACAGTTTTATCCAAATCAACTATGACACCCTTCCTCATTCCCAGAGAAGGGCTTGTCCCGATACCGATAATGTTAATACTGCTATCCGGGGTGACTTCTCCTACAACCACTCTCACATAAGTTGTTCCAATATCCATACTAGTAACAATATTATTTTTAGCCACAAAAACACCCCTTGCATCCTTGCTTTCTGTATATTCTTGTTTTATTCAATACACACAGCAAATTTCCCTTTTTTTTTCTAAAAATTTAATTCTTTTCAAAAGAAAAATTGGGAGCATTCAAAACTCTAAAATCAAGATAAACATCTTCCTCTGGCCAAAAAGGCATAATCTCGGGGAGAAGTCTTAATTTCTCAGCAAAATCTCTTCTCCCCAGCCAAGCTTTTCTCCCATCCGGAGTAACAACAACTAGGTTACTAGGGTTAGAAACATTTATTTCTGATAATTCAATTTCATCTGCCTCTCGCAACACTGCTAAAAATGACAAAAGAAGTTCCCCTACGGAAGAAGTAATAATGTTTTCTCCTGGTCTGTAAAGAAATCCTGACATTCCTGTTATCAAAGGATAATTTATGCTGCTTAGGTTAAGGCGACTACCCATTAAAGTGCCATCCAAGGCGATTTCATAAAGATACCCCTGATAAGGAAGTAAAGCCACCTTCTCTCTTTCTTTGATAATTATGGCTATCCTATCCGGTATAATCCTACTAGCCTGTACTTTTTTAAGGCGAGGCAAGCTTAAATATTTCTCTTCAAGCAAAGAAAGGTCTATTTTCCAAATATTAGTTCCTAAGGGATACGGAAATATTATTTCTAACTCTTCAGCGGTAAAAACAATATTCCCTTCAAATACAATTTCTTCCAACTCAAAGTAGGATGATTTTAAACCATAAAACAACCCTGAAAAAAAGGTAGCAAAAACAATCACACCCAAAAGTATATTACTTATTCTTAGCCTGTTGCGCCTTTCTTTTATAACAGGATGGTTGCCAAATTTATAATAATTTACAGGCTTGTTCATCAAAACACCTCCGGTGTTGGAAGTGGGAAATATGAAGTTGGAAGTTGGAAGTTAGAAAGACCCCCGTTGATCACCATTCTTACCCTTACCCACATCATCCTTGAGCTGACTTATTCTGATAATGTGAGCCTACTCTATAAATATTAGCTCCCAATTTGGCAAGCATGCCCTCAAGCTTATCATATCCCCGATCTATGTGCCAAGGAAAATAAATTTCTGTTCTTCCTTTTACTGTTAAAGCAGCCAGAACAAGAGCTGCTCCGGCTCTTAAATCAGTACTTTCCACTTTTTTACCGGGAAGGAAGCTCTCAACTCCTTCAATTTCAACTCTGCGCTCTCTTAAAGTTATCAGAGCTCCCATTTTTTGCAATTCTTGGACGTGTTTCATGCGATCATCAAAAATCTGTTCATAAAGGAAACTCTTACCTTTAGCTAAAGCTAATAAAACCATCATGGGGGCCTGTAAGTCTGTTGGAAAACCAGGATAAACCTGAGTAGATAGTTTTTCTAGAGCCTGCAATCTTTCTCCCCTGAATCTGGTTTTGACTCTGAGCCAGTTATCCCCTTCCTCAATCAAAAAACCTGTTTCTTCAAGTTTAGCAATAATAGCTTGCATATGAGAAGGAATAACATTTTTTAAGCAAATATCCCCACCGGTAATTCCTGCTGCTATAAGTAGTGTTCCAGCCACTATCCGGTCAGGAATAACTCTATAATAGCCTCCTCTTAAAGAAATTGGACCTTTTATTCTGATTGTCTCTGTGCCAGCCCCTCGAATATCAGCTCCAATCATATTTAAAAAATTTTGTAAATCAATAATCTCTGGCTCCTTGGCCGCATTAAATAAAACTGTTTCCCCCCAAGCTCCTGTAGCAGCCATCATAATATTTTCAGTGGCTCCAACACTAGGAATATCTAAATGAATATCTGCTCCCGTCAGTTTATTGGCTACAGCCGTAATAGTTTCCTCCGTTTCCGTGATTTTCGCTCCCAAAGCTTGAAGGCCTTTAATATGTAAATCTATTGGTCTTAAGCCAATAGCACACCCTCCCGGACGACACATCTCTACCTTACCAAAACGAGCTAGGAGAGGGCCCATAAGAAAAACCGATGATCTCATTTCTCTAGTTAAAGCATCTGGAAGAGCAGCAGAAATCAGACAAGAAGTATTAATGATAAGAGCTTTCTCTCTCTTTTTTGTTTCTGCCCCCAAAGAAGCAAGAATTTGCCTCATAACCAGCACATCTTTAATACAAGGCACATTTTCAATAACTATTTCTTCCCTGGAAGTATTAAGTAGCGCAGCCGCCATAATAGGTAACACCGAATTTTTTGCCCCATCTATTTCTATTTCACCCATCAAAGGTTTGCCTCCAAAAACAAGAATTTTATCCAAGGCGTTTCCTCTCCTTCCACCCCCGCTGTTCACCAACCAAACAAATTTCCGGCTCCAGGGATATATTAAACTTTGTTTTAACCTTATTTTCAATAATATCCATAAGGGTTAAAACATCCTTGGCGGTAGCCTGCCCTGTATTGATAATAAAGTTAGCGTGTTTCTCCGAAATTATAGCTCCTCCTACTCGCATCCCTATTAAGCCAACTTTTTCAATAAACCAACCGGCTGACCCTTGGGAAGGATTTTTAAAGACACTACCGGCACTGGCTCCCTGAGGCTGTTTTTCTCTTCTGGAAATTAGTTTTGCTTCTATATTCTTTTTGATTTTGTTTTTATCCCCCGGAGCAAGAAGAAGTTCTAAGCCAATTATAATTGCTTTTTCTGCCTTCAAACTGCAAAAGCGATAAGCAAAAGAAGTATTTTGAGGGGAAAAGTTATTTTTTTCACCCATCAAGGTAACACCCTCTGCTGACAAAAAAACATCTGACATACTTTGACCATAGGCACCTGCATTCATAATCAAAGCACCGACTACACTCCCTGGGATGCCGGCAGCAAACTCTAGACCTGATAATCCAGCCTCGGCTGTAGCCCTCACTAGCTGGGGCAGAGATGCTCCTCCCTGCACTTTAACCACGTTACCTTCTATGCTATAGGAGGAAAAGTCGGAGGAAAAAGAAACAACAACCCCCTTGATACCTGCATCTGCTACCAAAAGGTTGGTTCCTTTGCCCAAAATAAAGAAGGGGCTTAAAGTTTTCCGGGAAAATTCAAGAAGCCAGAGAAGATCTTCCTTGCAGGAAAGGGAAACAAAAGCTTCTGCCGGACCTCCTATTTTCCAAGAGGTATGCCGACACATAGGTTCTTGATAATAAACAGAGCTCTTAATGTTTTTCGAAATGCTTGCAATATCCATCAAATATTATCTCCTAAATAGTAACTATTCAGCTACAGCCATTTTCCGGTTAAAAACCTGTGAACAATGGAACATAAACTAGTTGCCAGTTGTCAGTTGTCAGTTGCTAGTTGCCAGTTATCAGTGAATTGGAAACCGTAAACCAATAATCCTCGTAACCCCTGTAAACTGTAACCGTAAACTATAAACTGATACAGTATAATATGCTCTCCTAGGCGAAATGTGAAAACCCTAATATAAACTTAGTCAGGTGAGGAATTCACAATATCCTTGATACAATGATAGATAACATTAGCAGCTTGTGGAAATCCCAGGCTGCGGCTTGCTTCTGCCATCATCTGCCAACGATTTCTGTTGTTCAAGATATTAAAAATTTCTTTAGCCAGGGACTCTGGGTATAAATCTCTTTCTAAAAAAACTACAGCTGCTTTTTCTGTCTCTAATACCCGGGCGTTAGCTGTTTGGTGATCATTAACAACATTTGGCGAAGGAATAAGTATAGCCGGTAATCCTACAGCATTTATTTCTGCCAAAATAGTAGCCCCGGCCCGGCTTACTATCAAATCTGCTGCTGCCAGAGCTAAAGGCATCTTTTTGATATACGACAACACCTGTAGATTAGAAGTCTTCTTCAAACCTAATTCTGCTACTTTTTTAGACATTTCTGCAAAATATCTTTCTCCAGTAACATAAATAATCTGTAAATCTTCCCTGCCTACCATTAATTTCAGTGTCTCAACCATAACTTGATTTAACTTTAAAGCTCCTTGGCTACCGCCTGTTATCAGAAGAGTTTTTTTTTCAGGAACCAATCCTAAAGATTGGCATCCTTCTTTACGAGAAATTGCCAAAACTTCACTGGCTCTGGGATTACCCGTAACTTTGGTCTTTGCTCTAGCCGGAAAATGCGATTGTGAATCAGGAAAAGAAAGACAGGTTAGCTTGACCCATGAAGATAAAAATTTGTTAGCCACCCCGGGAATAACATTTTGCTCATGGATGAGAGCTGGTATTTTAAGCATAACGGCAGCCAATACAACAGGCAAGGAAACGTATCCTCCTGTACCAACTACTATCTGGGGAGAAAACCTGCGTAAAATCTTTGTTGACTGCAGAAAACTTTTTCCTAAGTAAAAAGAAGATGAGAGTATTTCTAAAGAAATTTTGCGAGCTGAACTTCTGGCATTAATTGGTTTAAAGGCAAAGTTTTCTTGAGACAAAACACTGCTTTCCAGGCTCTTTTTTCTGCCTATAAAAACTATTTTACTCTCTGGCTCCTGCCTTCTTATTTCTTTAGCCAACGCCAACGCAGGGTAAAGATGTCCTCCCGTGCCGGCTCCTACAAAGGCAATTTGCATCCCTCAACACCCCCTTCTAACTTCACAACCCAAAACTGAAAACCTTGTAAACCGTCAATTACCTCGTCCATCCTCTTGTTAACCATTAACCATTAGCTAATAGCTTATTAGCCATTAACTGGTTTCCGTTCCTTGTCCAACTTTATACTTTACTGTGTTTAGAAATATTCAATAAAATTCCTATAGCAGTCAAAGTGAAAAAAAGTGAACTTCCCCCAGCACTTATTAAGGGAAGGTTAATTCCTGTTACCGGCAAGGACCCTGTAACCACTCCAATATTAATCAGAGTCTGCAAACCAATCATGGTTGTTATACCTGCCGCCAGCAAACTACCAAAAGTATCAGGCGCATAAAGAGCGGTTTTAAATCCTCGCCAAAAAAGAATAAAAAACAAAATAAGTACCGTAAAAGCACCGATGAAGCCTAGTTCTTCTCCTATGATGGCGAATATAAAATCATTCTGCGGCTCCGGTAAATACCATAACTTTTGGCGACTTCTTCCTAAACCTACTCCCAATAACCCTCCAGATCCCAACGCCAGAAGAGATTGAATAATGTGGTACCCCGTATCCAAAGGATCCGCCCAAGGATCTAAAAAAGCAAGTATTCTTTGACGCCGGTAGTCTTTGCTAATCATTAAATAATAAGAAAGTGGACCACCAGCCAACGCTAAGAGACCTACCTGCCAAAAAGGCATTCCGGCAATAATGATTATAATAACGCTGGTAGCTGCAATAGTTAACGCTGTTCCCAAGTCTGGTTGAAGAAGAATAAAAATGAAAGACACTCCCATAAGAAGGAGTGGGATAAGAGAAGAACGGAAAAAATTGTTCATATTTATCTCTTTGCGAGAAAGATACCAAGCAGCAAATATCACCAATAACAGTTTTGTATATTCCGATGGTTGCAAAGTAAAACCACCTATTCCTATCCATCTCCGTGCATTATTAACCATAATTCCTAACCCTGGTATATAAACAGCTGCCAGAAGCAAAAAATTTAAAACACTGGCAGGAATAATCAACTTCGGAATTTTACGGTAATTAACCTTGCTCATTATAAGTAATGACACCATACCCAAAACCGCCCATAATCCCTGCCGCCGCAAATAGAAAAACATATCTCCTTTAGGAGATTCCAAGGAGGTTACGGCACTGGCACTAAAAACCATCACCAAACCCAACCCCAACAAAATAATAGTTGTTAAAAAAATGACATAATCAAAATCCTTTTTCAATTTTTCTCCTCCCCAAGGCAAAAACAAGGGATTTAAAAAGATTCCCTCGTTCTTCAAAACTTACAAACATATCCCAACTGGGGCAGGCAGGGGAAAGCAATACTGTATCCCCCCGCTGTGCTTTCAAATAAGCTTCTGCCACAGCCTCTTCCAGAGTATTAACCATTATATAATCACCAAACCCTCTCTCTTGACAAGCATAAGCTATTTTTTCTTTTGCCTCTCCCAACAAAATCAAACAAGTGACTTTTTCACTAATTAAAACTGCCAGTTCATCAAATGTGCTACCCCTATCCATACCTCCGGCAATTAAAATCAACGGGCCATTGTAGGATTGCAAAGCTTTTAGAGCTGCTCCTGTATTGGTAGCCTTAGAATCATTAATAAATTTAACTCCAGATAATTCCCTTACTTCTTCCAAACGATGCTCCACACCTTTGAAAGTTCCTAGTGTCTCTATTATTTTATCCTCGCAAACTCCTACACAGCTAGCAATAGCTACCGCTGCCAAAACGTTTTCCAAATTATGAGCACCGGGCAAAGCTACTTCCGCAGTTGGCATAATTACAATTTCTTTACTGCCGTTCTTTAAAACTATCTGCCCTTTTTTGACAAATACACCTCTATCCAGATGCTGCTCTCGGCTAAACATTACAGCCTGTGCTTTCCCCCGGTCTTTAAAAGAAGCTACCAACGGATCATCAGCATTTAAAACTGTAAAATCATCTTTTCTTTGATTCAATAAAATCTTAGCTTTAGCCTCCACATAAGCTTGGAATGATTCATGATAATCTAGGTGATCTGGCGTAATATTCAGGATAGCACTGACGTGCGGACGAAAATCTTTGATGTTATCCAGCTGGAAACTGCTCAGTTCTGCTACCAGAATATCATTTTTTTCAGTGCTTTCTACTACAGACAAAAGAGGAACACCGATATTTCCTGCTGTATATACTTTCCTAGTAGTTTTTTTCAATATCTCTGAAACTAGTGACGTTGTTGTTGTTTTGCCATTAGTGCCGGTTATTCCTATTACAACTGCTTGATTAAAATGATATGCCACTTCCACTTCTGTTAGGATAGGAACCCCCAGTCTCAAAGCCTCTACCACCGGAGGTACCTTAGGGTGTATACCAGGACTTTTTATAACTAAATCAACCGTATCATCTATAAGATCAGCTTCCTGGCTGCCAAAAACGAAACTAACATTGCCAAACATCTTAAAGTTCTCCAGTGATTTCGAAAAAGCTTCCGATGATTTTTTATCATTTACCACCACCCAAGCACCCTTTCCTGCTAGAAAAAGAGCTGTTTCCCGCCCACTTTTACCAAACCCAAGAACTACTATTTTTTTTCCTTTTAAATTCATCATCGCACATCCTTACTCGAGTGATTAAGTGACTGAGTCAGCCTCCCGGACTCCCGACTTGGCTATCGCCGTCGTCAGGACTCGTTCAGTCCTGTAACGCGGCAAACTTACAGTTGAATGCGGATTGTCAACTCGCTGATTTACGTTAGTCTGACGTGTTACAAATCTCCTCGTCTTCACCGGCTGTAAGTGAATAAGTAGGAGTGAAAAACGACGAAGGTTAGTTTGCCTTCCTTATTTACCCACTTATCCACTTACTCACTTACTCACTCAGTCACTTAGTCACTCAGTCACTCGTCAAAACCACTCCCCAAGCACACCTATATCTGTCATTGCCAGAAAAACAAAGATAAAAGCAACTGCCCAGAATCCCATTACTACTTGCCACTCTGACCAGCCACCCAGCTCAAAATGGTGATGCAAGGGACTCATGCGAAAAATTCTCCTGCCTGTCAATTGAAAAAATATAACCTGAATAATCACCGAAAGAGTTTCCAGAACAAATATGCCCCCGATAAGAATTAAATATAGCTCTGTTTTAGTTAAAATTGCCAAGGCAGCCAAAGCAGCACCCAAAGAAAGAGAACCTACATCCCCCATGAAGATACGCGCCGGGTGCAGATTAAAAACCAAAAATCCAAAGGTACTGCCAATCAAAACAGCAGAAAAAAAGGCCAGCTCCGGTATACCTTGCCACAAAGAAATGAAGAGGTAAGCCAACAAAGATAAAATCGCAGTTCCTGCAGCTAACCCGTCAATCCCATCTGTCAAGTTTACACCGTGAGAGGTTCCCAAAATAATAATAAAAACTAGCAGATAGTAACAATACCCCAACTCCCAAGATAGAGAGGTCAGGGGAACTTCTACCGTTGTACTATGCCCCATCCAAATCAGAACAGCCGAAAAAAGAGAAATCAAAAAAACCTGCCCTAAAAGTTTGCTACGTGCCTTAAATCCCAGTGACCTTCGCCGGTATACTTTAATAAAGTCATCAAAAAAACCAATGAGACCATGTCCTAAAGTTAGTAGAAGAACAGCTAGCAACGATATTGTCAAAGGTCTTTGAAGAAAACTCATAAATACCAGCACACTTAAAAAAATAATCCCTCCCATGGTAGGTGTGCCAGCCTTTTTTAAGTGTCTAGACGGACCGTCAGAACGTATTCTCTGGCCCACATTAAACTTTCTAAACCAGAAAATAAAAATAGGGGCCAAAAATATACTGAGTATAAAAGCCAGAAAGATTGTGCGATAAATTACCATGTTCTCCATTGTAAATCATTTCATCCTCACAAGATATTATCTATAATTTTTTCCATTTTCATACTGCGAGATCCTTTGACCAACACCCAGTCACCTGGGGCAGCTAGATTCTCCAGCGCGGTTAAAACTTCTGTTATTTTTTTGCATTCTACTACTGTTGATAAACCAGCTCTCCGAGCACCTTCGGCAATATCCCGGGAAAGAGTTCCCAAAGTTATCAAGTAGTCTACTCCCTGTAAAGCTGCAAATTTGCCCATACTATAATGTGCTCGGGTAGATTCTATTCCCAATTCCAGCATATCACCAAGTATAACTCCACAGCGAGCTTTTCCAGCCATACCTGTCAAAGCTTCCAGCGAGGCTCGGACGGAAGTAGGATTAGCATTGTAGGTATCGTTAATGATCATCAAACTGCCACGTTGTTCCACCTCTAACCTAGCGGCAGTAATTTTTACTCTCTCCAAGCCTTGTTTTATTTCTGTCTGGCTTAGCTTAAAAATATCTCCTACCGCTGCTGCTGCTAAAGCATTTAAAACATTGTGTTTGCCGGGGAGAGGTAACAACACCCTAGTTTTACTTCTGGAAAAAACAAGCTCAAACTGGGTTTTTTTCTGTCTAAACAGCAGATTTTCTGCTCTTGGGCAATATTCTTTTTGAAAACCATAATAAACAGTTGTTCCGGAGAAAGAGTCCCCTAATGCTACCAGTCGCTGGTCCTCTCCGTTTAAAACTGCTCTTCCTGCCAAACCCATCTCCAACAAAAGCTCGCCTTTTGCACGGGCAACTCCTTCTAGGCTTCCCACCATCTCTAGATGAGCTTCGCCAATATTGGTGATAACGCCTACTTCCGGCTTCGCCATACGAGCTAAAAAAGCAATTTCTCCAAAACCACTCATTCCCATCTCTAAAACAACAACTTGGTGGTGATCTTTTAATCTCAGTAATGTTAAAGGCACACCAATATGATTATTCAGATTACCTACCGTTTTTAGCGTGGAGTACTTGGTCTCGAGAACCGACTCTATCATATCTTTGGTAGTAGTTTTACCTGCACTACCTGTCACTGCGACTATAGGAACAGAAAACTTTTTTCGATAGTAGGCAGCCGTCTTCTGCAAGGCTTTAAGTACGTCTTGAACGAGAATGAAAGCCTTGCCCTCCGAAAGATAAACAGCTGCTTTTTTTTTATTGGCTACAAAAGTACCTGAAGCTCCTTTGTTTAGAGCATCAAAAATATAGTTATGTCCGTCGGTTTGCTCCCCGGGGAGAGGCACAAAGAAATCATTTTTTCTTATAGTACGGCTGTCTATAGAAAAACCTTCAACTATAGCTTCCCCATTTCCGGCAAGAAGCTGACCCGCAGTAGCCGTCACTATTTCCTTTATTTTAATACTCATCTGCTGTCCTTTCCTAATTCTTGCCTCTTGAGCAGGTAACGACGGGCTATTTCCCGATCGTCAAAATCAATAGTTCTGCCCGCAAAAACTTGGGATGTTTCGTGACCTTTGCCGGCAATCAGCACCACATCTGCTGCCTTTGCCCTATAAATAGCTGCCTTTATAGCTTCTGCACGATCTGGTATAGTATCGTATTTACCCTGAAAGATAGTATTATCAATACCGGCTAAAATATCAGCTAAAATTTTATCTGGTTCTTCTGACAAAGGGTTATCGTTGGTGATAACAGCATAGTCGCTATATTTCATAGCTATACTTCCTATATGAGATCGTGTTTTCCCCTCTCTGTCACCACTACAACCAAAGACTGTAATCAAATTCCCCTGGCATAACCGGCGTGCCGCAGCAAGAGTATTTTCTAAACCATCAGGATTATGAGCATAATCTATAATTACGGTAAAATCCTGTCCTGCCTCTATTTTCTCAAAGCGTCCGGGTAACCCAGGAAACCTTTCTAAAACCCTCTTTATCACTTGCATAGGTATGTTTTCCTTTAAACCCACAGCTATGGCAGCTAAAGCATTATACACATTAAAAATCCCCGTAATCTTTAGCGTCAGGGGAAACTCCCCTTGTCTAGAATGAACAGAAAAGAAAAGCCCTGATGAAGTAATATGAATATTCTGTGCTGAAATATCTGCGGTTGTTTTTATTCCGTAAGTCACTATCTCAGAACTAGCTATTTTTTTTATATAGAAAGCATTTTCATCATCATTGTTTATAACTACATAATTTCCTTCTTTCTTAGCCAAATTAAGGAAAAGTTTTGCCTTAGCTTGCCGGTAACTAGAGATGTTTTTATGAAAATACAGATGATCTGCTGTTATGTTAGTTAAAACGGCAACATTAAAATCACAATCATCTACACGACACAAAGCTAGAGCATGAGAAGATACTTCCATGGTACAATAAGTAACTTTACTGTCAACCATTTCTTTAAACAATTTATGCAAAGTTGCAGCTTCGGGAGTAGTAGCTTGTGCAGGACGACTCCTCTGATCTATTTCGTGACCAATAGTTCCTATAAGTCCTGTTACTTTTTTTTCTTTTGCTTGCACAAGTTTATCAATAAGATAAGTAGTTGTCGTTTTGCCGTTTGTACCTGTTACACCAATAAGACGCAGAGAACGAGAAGGTTCTTGAAAAAAAATTGCAGAAATTCTAGATAGAGCTCTGCGGACATCAAAAACTTCAATTATTGTACAATTAGCCAATCTTTCCATATTCCTGGAAACAACAACGGCAACAGCACCTCGGGAAACAGAATCTCCAATAAATTCATGCCCATCAGTTTTTGTGCCAGGCAAGCAAACAAAAAGATATCCTGCTTTTACTTCTCGTGAATCATAAGCTATTCCCTTGATCTGAACTTCAATAGATCCAATAACCCTTTTTGTTGGCACTTGCCGCAATAAATCTTTCAACAGCATCTTTTACATCTCTTCTCTCGTATTACAGTTTACAGTTGACAGTTGACGGTTGACAGTGGTTACGAGGTTACGGGGTTATCAGTTTACAGTTTACAGTTTACAGTTTACAGTTTACAGGGGTTACGGGTGAGGTTTCTAATGGTATAAACAACGTAACT
>CAZIRG010000026.1:0-13789 GCA_964541505.1 uncultured Syntrophomonadaceae bacterium
TAAGTGACTAAGTGACTAAGTGACTAAGTGACTAAGTGACTAAGTGACTGAGTAAGTGGTTGAAGATTGTCAGTTGACGGTTGACAGTTTATGGGGTGCAAGCTGGGAGTTAAGGGGAGAAATTGTTTGTGAATGAGTTTGAAAAAGCTTTAGCAAATATTTTGGGGACAGAAAGATTAGCTAGAATACAGCAAGTTAAAATAGGGATTGCTGGAGTGGGCGGTCTGGGGTCAAACTGCGCCCAATTTCTAATACGCAGTGGTTTTACGAAGCTGCGGCTGGTGGATTTTGATGTTGTGGAATATAGTAATCTCAATCGTCAGTTCTATTTTAGTTCCCAGGTGGGAGAAAAGAAGGTAGCAGTTTTGAAGAAAAATTTACTAGATATCAACCCAGAAGCGGAAATAGAGATAATAGACTTGCAAATCAATAGCGGTAACGCACTTTCTTTGTTTCAAGATTGTGATGCTGTTGCAGAGGCACTGGATACCCCCGAGGATAAAAAAATGCTGGTAGAGAAAATAGTGTCCTCAGGGAAGTTGGTAGTTGCTGTCTCAGGTTTAGCCGGTTGGGGCAAAGCTGATGCTATTGTTACTCGCCGCATAAAGGAAAACTTTTATCTCATTGGCGACTTGTTTTCAGAAGTGACATTAAAATGTCCGGCTGTAGCTTCAAGGGTAAGTATAGCTGCTGCTAAACAGGCAGATGTAATTTTGAGTTATTTTGTGACCTAAGAGGTTAGGAGGTTAAGAGGTTAGGCGGGGATAGGAGTTTTGGGTTGAGGAGTTGACTGGATGGGAAGTAAGCAAAAGTTAGCAGGAAGTTAGAAACAAAACCGAGAGGTGTAATACTAGAAGGTGAAGGGTAGAAAAGGGGGGGATTTTAGGTGCAAAGAGAATTTTTGGAGATAAATTTCTTAAAGGCTGGGATTTATGGCATCACGGCGGAAGAATATTCGCTAGGGAGAGATAATATTACAGTTGTACAGGAGATGCTGGATGCTGATATTAAGATTATTCAGTATAGAGAAAAAGAGAAGAGCATGCGGCAGAAATATCTAGAGTGTTTGAAGTTACGCGAAATCACACGTCAAGCGGGAGCTCTTTTTATTATTAACGATCATGTAGATTTAGCATTACTGGTTGATGCTGATGGTGTACACCTAGGGCAGGATGATTTGCCGCCGGTAGCAGTGAGAAAAATGCTTGGGGACAGAATGCTTATTGGCTTATCGACGCACTCCCCTGTCCAAGCTGAAGAAGCCAGCAAGAGCAAAGTTGTTGATTATATTGGGGTGGGTCCTATATTTGCTACCACTACCAAAAAAGATGTTTGTGCTCCTGTAGGGCTTGAATATCTAGACTATGTTGTTAAAAACATAAAATTACCTTTTGTTGCTATTGGAGGGATTAAGGAACATAATTTAGCGGAAGTGGTTAAGCAAGGAGCAGCTTGTGTAGCTATGGTTACAGAAATTGTTGGGGTAACAGATATAAAGGCTAAGATAGATAGGTTGAGAGATATTATGAACAGTAGTAATGATTTTGGTGAATAGATAGATGAATAGATACCTGAAAGAAAGGGGATTTGAGTTATGTCGTATGCTACACAGAAAGAAGCTGCCTTGCAGGGTATTGTAACCAGAGAAATGGTGGCAGTATCTAATGATGAGGGAATGGATAGTGAGATACTGCGTCAACGCATTGCTGATGGCAGTGTGGTTATTCCGGCAAATAAAAATCATACTGCCCTCAAACCATGTGGGATTGGTAGAGGTTTGAAAACAAAAATCAATGTAAACCTGGGGGTTTCCAGCGATTGTTGCAGCGTGGAAGCAGAGATGAAAAAAGTTAACTTAGCATTGAAACTGAAAGCTGATGCTATTATGGATTTGAGCTGCTACGGCAAGACGGATGAATTCAGGCGGCGGTTGGTGGAGGCATCTTCGGCAGCAATTGGCACCGTCCCTGTTTATGATGCTGTAGGTCATTACGCAAAAGATCTGGCGGAGATTACGGCAACAGAGTTCTTCCACGTAGCAGAAAAACACGCTAAGGACGGCGTAGACTTCATGACCATACATGCAGGAATTAATCGCAAGACAGCGGCTACCTTCAAGGAAAACCCACGTCTGACCGGTATTGTTTCCCGGGGAGGAGCACTGCTTTTTTCCTGGATGGAGCTCAGAGGGGAGGAGAACCCTTTTTATGAATATTATGGTGAGTTGTTAGATATCTGCCGCTGTTACGATGTGACAATTAGTTTGGGTGATGCTTGCCGTCCAGGGTGCATTAAAGATGCTACCGATGCTTCTCAGGTGCAGGAATTGCTTGTTTTAGGTGAATTGACTAAAAAAGCATGGGAGCGGGAGGTGCAGGTTATTATTGAAGGACCAGGGCATATGCCTTTGAATGAGATTGCACCCAATATGATGTTAGAGAAAAAACTCTGCCATAATGCACCCTTTTATGTATTAGGACCTTTGGTTACTGATATTGCGCCGGGGTATGATCACATCACTAGTGCTATCGGTGGTGCTATAGCTGCTGCTAATGGAGCGGATTTTCTTTGCTATGTCACCCCAGCGGAACACCTGCGTCTGCCCACTCTGGAGGATATGAAAGAAGGTATTATTGCCTCTCGCATTGCTGCTCATGCCGCTGACCTAGCTAAAGGTGTGCCTGGAGCAAGAAAATGGGATGATGCTATGAGCCAAGCCAGAAAAGATTTAGATTGGCAGAAAATGATTGAACTTTCTATTGACCCCGAGAAAGCCAGCAGGTATCGACAAGAATCTAGCCCGGCAGAGAGTGATACTTGCACTATGTGTGGAGATATGTGTGCAGTTAGGAATATGAATAAGGCTAGTGGAAAAAGTTTAAAAGGTGGGCTACCAGTTATCAGTTGCCAGGGGTGACAGGAAAAGTAGGGGCAATCCCTTGTGGTTGCCCGAAATTTGGAAGTTAGGAGTGTGTATTTATGACTAAGGTCTTGCTTGTTGTTGACATGCTGAATGATTTTATAGCTCCGGAAGGGGCTTTGTGCTGTGGTGAGGCGGCTGGAGAGATTGTTTCTGCTGTGGTCAGAAGGGTAAGTGCCTATGTGAAAAATTCTGTACCAGTTATATTTATTTGTGATGCTCATGTGGAAGATGACTTAGAATTTAAGCAATTTCCGCCGCATGCTTTGCGTGGAAGTTGGGGAGCAAAAGTTATTCCGGAGCTGCTAAAGTTAGTGGATAATAAAAGCAGGATTTACTTCGTGGAAAAACAGAGATATAGTGGGTTTTACGGTACAAACCTAGAAAAAATATTGAAAGCTATTGCAGAGGAAGAGAAAAAAACTCTTTCCGAACTAAAGGTGGAGGTTGTGGGAGTTTGTACAAATATTTGTGTATTGTATACAGTGGAAGAACTTAGAAATAGGGACATAGAAACTGTTATCCCTGCTGGGGAAGTAGCTAGTTTTGACAATGATGCCCATGCTCTGGCCCTAGAGCAGATGCGTGTGATTTTGGGTGCAATAATTACTTGATGAAATAGCTGTTTTTTTGTTTTAAGCTGACTACCGTAGTTGATTATTGTGATTAAAATTGCTGACCGGACAGTATAAGGTAGGGATTTTTTGCGTATTGTGACTGTTTGGTTTTTGGTAAGATTACCTGATAAGCATTATATAGCGGAACATGAGGATGAAATGGCTGAAGCTGCCAAGTAGGATAAAAATGTGAAAAACAGCATGAAAGTCAAAGTGCTTTAAGGGTAGTTTAGGCCATTTTGTAGCATAAAGTATTGCTCCGACAGTATAAAGGATACCTCCTGCTGCCAGCCAAGCAAGCCCACCAGGCGAAACTGTTTGTATTAATTGTGGTATAGTAATAGCTACCAGCCAGCCCATTAGCAGGTAGCTGAGAGCAGACAACCAACGTGGCGCATTGAACCAGACTACTTTTAAAACGATACCAACAGCAGCAATAACCCAGATCACGACTAGCATAGTGTAGCCCCAGACTCCACGTAATGCGATCAGACAGAGTGGAGTATAGGTGCCAGCAATCAAAACGTAGATCATCATATGGTCAATTCGCCGAAGAAACTTTACGCCTTTTTTTGCTAACGGCAAGAGATGGTACAAAGTGCTGGCAGTATATAGCAAAACAAGGCTGGTGCCATAAATAGAGAAAGCTACAATGTGAGCTGCAGTTGCATGTTGAACTGCAAAATAAACCAGTAAAATCAGAGCAGTTATGGACAGCGGTATTCCCAATAAATGTGTCAGTCCGTTGACGGGTTCCCGTAATTTAAAAGACATAAAGACACTCCTTTCGATACTAATAAAGGCAGTTAATTCTTATTGACTAACGCTTATCGATAAATGCTAGTTTATGGGCCGCACCAGTATAATTATTTGACAGCTGCTTTATTTCAGCGGCAAAGCTCAACACTTCCGACTCGGTAGTATTATATGAAGTAACCCATCTTACTAAACTTGCTTCTTCATCAAGGACATAAAAGTAGTTTTTTTCTTGTAGGGGCTTTTGCCATTCTCGGGGAATTTTAGCAAAAAGCATGTTACCAGCGACTTTCTCTGTAATTTCAACTTCGGATATGGTTTTAACTTGTTCTGCCAGCAATTTGGCCATCTTATTTGCTTGGTGAGCGTTTGTTAGCCATAAATCATCCTCTAAAAACGCTAAAAACTGTGCGGAAGCATAGCGCATTTTAGAAAGCAGCTGCATGCCTTGTTTCCTGATATAGTTTAGATTTTCGGTTAGCTTAGGGTTAAAAGAAACTATAGCTTCTCCATACATCATACCATTTTTAGTGCCACCAAAGGACAACAAATCTACGCCGGTATGGCTAATCATTTCTTTAAAATTAACACCAAGAGTAACCGCAGCGTTAGATATTCTGGCCCCATCTACATGCAACAGCAAATCATTTTCATGTGCAAAATCTGCCAGCTGTCTTATTTCATTGATAGTATATACCGTCCCCAGTTCGGTAAGTTGACTGATAGAAATCACTCTTGGTTGTGTGCGATGTTCATTGCCTTTTATAGTTAGTGTTTTTTTGATTTCTGACGGAGCAATTTTACCGTTTTTAGAAGGTATTTGCAATATCTTAGAGCCGGTAAATCTTTCTAGAGCGCCGCATTCATCAGTATTGATATGGGCTGTTTCCGCAGAGATTACTGCTTCAAAAGTTTGCAGAATACTGCCTAGGGCTAGCACATTAGCAGCAGTACCGCTCTGCACAAAATAGGTCTCGCTTTGTTCTCCAAAAACTTCTTTAAATTTTTCTAAAGCTTTCTTTGTGTAGGGGTCCTCACCGTAAGGTAAAGCACTATCGCTATTGCAATCTAGAAGAGCTTGTAAAATTTTTGGATGAACCCCGGAACTATTATCGCTAGCTAACATTTTCAACAGTCGCCTCTTTTCTTGGATAATTGTTTGGTAGTATGTAACTGCTCAGTTCTTATGGAAGTGTTTTTAAAATTATCTCATGCGTTGCTCTCAAGCTGCTGCAGCAAATACCAAAGTGAGCACCGATAATACTGGATGTGAGAAGTGAGAAGTTGGAAGTTGGAAGTATACCCAGAGCATAATCGAACGGATTGGATGAGGTTTTGGAAAAGCCCCCGGAAGAATAAGCTTTGGTAACTCCTGGTGTTTTTCTAACCTCTAACCTCCCACTTCTCACTTCCAACACACGTGGTGTTGCTGTAGCAGCAAGGCTCAAGTAGTTACAATTATTGTAGCATATATTAGTGGATTTATACAGAGATTTTTTCTTTTTCTTCTAGTTTGAGTGCAAATTCTAGCAATAAGGTATCATTATTAGCTTCTGCTATTATTTGAAACCCAGTTGGCAGCTCCCCTTTTTCTTTTGGTATTTGCGGTATTGAAATAACTGGCAGCCCTCCTATGGTGGCTGGATAGTTTAGTGTGGTTAAAGGTTCCGCTATTCTCCATTCTTTCTTTTGTATTATTGTTTTTTTTGTACCAATTAAAGGGGCAGAAAAAGGAACAGAAGGAAAAATTAAAAAATCATATTTTTGAAAAATCTCGCTTAATTTCTTTTTGATATTAGCTCTTATCTGTAGTGCTTCTTCATATTCTTGGTCAGAGATTGTGTTGCCTATTTGCAGACAAGTGGCAATATCTTTTCCTAAAAAATTTTTGTTTTTGAGCAAATAACCATAAATAGTAGTTGCTTCCTTGAATACGATTCGAGTTCCTGCTGTTTGGGCTTTTTTCAGTACAGGGAGATCAACTCTTTCAATTTCTCCGCCGCAGGCAGAAACTTTCTCTAAAAAACTTTCCAATTTTCTGGTTGTATTTTCAGTAATCATTGTGTTGAAAAAGTTGTAAGGTACACCAATTTTATATTTTTTGTGCGGGGTTGAATTAAGATGCAGATCGGTAAGTTTTCCAAATAAAAAAATCATATCATCAACAGAGCGTGTAAATAAGCCAAGATGGTCTAGGCTTGGACTTAACTGCTGACATCCTGACATACTAAGCAGGCCCTGTGAAGGTTTAAAGCCATATACTCCACAAAAAGCTGCTGGAATTCTAATAGATCCAGCAGTGTCACTGCCTAGGGCTGCTGGAACCATACCGGTAGCAACAGCTACGGCAGATCCACCGCTTGAACCCCCAGCCATGTGCCTGGTGTCCCAAGGATTAAGCACTATGCCAAAATGAGGGTTTTCACTGGTGATTCCGTGCGCTAGTTCATGCATATTTGTTTTACCAACAATAACAGCCCCAGCAGCCTCTAGTTTTTTTACAATTGCTGCACTTTTGGTAGGATATTTGCGTAAGGCTTTCGTGCCTGCTGTCATTGGGTATCCTTGGAAAGAAATCATATCTTTAACAGCGATAGGAATGCCGAAGAGCAAAGGCAACCCCCTTTTCCCTATACTTTCTCTTGCAACTTGTACCGCTTTTTCCGCTTATACCGGAATAAAAAGGAAACTGCAGGATAATACCTCCTGATCTTTTTACGGCAGTGTACAGAGCATTGATGTATCTTCTAGGCGTCCAGTGTAGTAATACGCCGGTGAAAAGAAAGGCAAAATTTATTATATTCAGGTTAAGCGATCCACCACCGGCAAAATGCTGTACGAGGACGGTTAAAGCACCTAAAGCTAATAAGACTGAAACCACGGGGCTGTTTTCTATTTTTTCAGCAAAAGTATTATTCTTGATCTCAACGACTTCGTCTTCTTTTTCCAGTACAGTAGGGTCAATTTCAAAAACTTCTTCTTTAGGAGGCATCATAAAACGAACTAAAAAAGGTAAAGTTATGACTAGAATTAGGGTAATTAAGATGTTAAAGGGTGCAAAAATAGTTTCACTGGCCATTATACCTCCTGTTAACTCGTATGACCAGTCGGTTTTTGTAGCGACGGCTAGAGGAATAGAGCCGGCTAAGCCTCCGTGCCAGGTTAAAAAGCCAATATAAGCACCGGCAATAAGAAGGCGGTAGTCTACGCCCGTAACCTTTTTTGCCATTTCTTTACCTAAGAGGGCACCAACGACAAGACCGAAACCCCAGTTAATCCAGCTGGCGATAGCTGCCGCAAATACTGTTATCATAATAGCTGAAGCAGGACTTTTAGCCAGAGTAACGATAGCTTGTAAAACTTTTTTAACAGGTGGACTGTTTGCCAGAGCATGTCCGGTAACTAAAATTAAAACCATTTGCATGGAAAAAGTTAAAAGGTTCCAAAAGCCGCCACCCCAGTATTGTACCATTTGTAAAGAAGAACTATCTGTTAGTATAACGCCGGCAATAAATACTACAAAAGTTAAAATAGCAGCAAACAGGAAAGGATCTGGCAAATACTTTTGTACCAAAGTAACGAAAAAATTAGTTAATTTGCGAAACATTTAATTATCCTCCTTTTCTTTTTGTGGTTACCTGTTGATTTATAATTGCCAATATGAGGCATGAGGTTACATTTCCTTACGACCTCCTTTCCGAAGAACTAATCTGAGGATACTATAAGTTTTTAGCATATTGCTTATAGTTAGATATGCATGATTATTATACCAGAACTTCTAAGATTTATACAAGAGGTTTTTGCTTTTTGGTTAAAAACAACCAAGGCGACCGCATATGAAAAAGTTTAATTTATTACTTTGCTCTGTGCCAAGCACACAGACAGGTATTTGCACCTATCTAAGCTGCGGTCGCTAGTGAATAAGTGGGTAAGTCAGCCTACGGCTGTAAGTGAGTAAGTAAGGACGAAGCACGACGGGGTAATTAGTCACACTTATCTACTTACTGAACCACTTACTCACTTACCTACTTATTCACTTACTCACTTATAAATAAATAAGGCTTAAGTGGTTACCTCAAAATTATAAAAATTGAAAGAAAATCCGTATGCGGTTGCCCTGAAAAACAACAAAAAACGCTTGACGATTTTTATTTTTATGGTATACTAGTTGTATACAGGAGAGATTTTTTATGAATATTTTTGCAGTTCGCTTTGAAGAATTAAAAAAAAAGAGAAAGAAAAAACTTGCTGAGATTGCCTATGATTTTATAAAAGAAGCAATTATCTATAATAAATTTTTGCCTGGCGAACCTCTCAGTGAAACTATGCTGGCAAACCTATTAGAAATGAGCAGAACACCTGTTAGAGAAGCATTAAAAGAGCTTCGTAAGGAGGAATTAGTAGATATTTTTCCCGAACGAGGAACTTTTGTCAAGCAAATTTCGATTAAAGATATTAGAGAAATTTTTGCTGTCAGGAGAGCATTAGAATGCTTAGCGGTGGAGACTGCTCTTAATAATATAAGCAAGGAAGAAATTGGTGAGATGAAGCAACAGTGGGAAAAATTTTTAGAAGATTTTAAAAGCAAAAAAGAGCTAGATTTAAAGTTGGTTAGCCAAATGGATAATCAATTACATAAGTTGCTCATAGACAGATCAAAAAACGATCACATAAAAAAGATTATACATATGCTAAATTTGCGAATACTACGCTATCAAGGTTTGTCAGCTAAAACACTTGGGAGGATTGACGAGACTATCAACCAACATTTGGAGATTTTGCATTATATGAAAAAGAGAGATCTATTTGGTCTTTCTGCTGTTCTAAAAAAACATATTGAGATGGCAGTGGAGAATATTGTCAGAAATTATAGCGATGAACCAATGGTTTAAGAGGAGAGCGCCTGATTAAGAGGGGGTTGTATTATGAACAGGAAATGGCTTAACTTACAAGGAAAGGTAGCTTTAGTTACTGGTGCTAGTAAAGGGTTAGGTCGTGGCTATGCCAAGTCTCTTGCAGAAGCAGGCGCAATGGTTATTTGCCTAGCACGAAATGCTGCAATGCTTCAAGAAACAGTTAGTCAAATCAAAGGAATAGGTGGTAAAGCTGAAGTGTGTCAGGCAGACATTTCGAAAGTAAGTGAGATTAAAGAAGTAGTAGATAATGTTGTAAATAAGTATGGAAGCTTGGACATTTTGGTAAATAATGCTGGGACAGAGATTGCTAAACCCTTTTTAGATGTAACAACTCAAGATTACGATGTAATTATGGGGACTAATTTGAAGGGTGTCTATTTTACAGCTCAGGCTGCTGCTTCACACATGGTTAGCCAAAGAAGAGGAAAGATTATTAATATTGGTTCTTTAGGTAGCCAAATAGGTCTTGCTGGCTCTACGGTATATTGTGCTAGTAAGGGAGGAGTATTGCAGTTTACGCGAGCTCTTGCTGTGGAGCTAGCTTCTTATAATATTCAGGTAAATGCTTTGGGGCCTGGATATTTTTGTACGGATATGACGGAACCGTTCTTCAAGGATCCTAAGCATAAAGCGTGGATTGAAAACAGAATTCCTCTGGGACGTATTGGAACTCCCGAAGATTTAGCTTCTATTATGGTTTTTCTTGCCAGTGCCGGTTCTGATTACATTACAGGTCAAATTTTTTATGTTGATGGTGGTTGGTTAGCTAGCTAGAGGGGGTGATATTTTGTTTGCTGCTAGATATTATGGTATAAAAAATGTCATAGTTGAAGATGTAGCCAAACCAGTTTGTGGACCAAATGAGGTACTTATAGAGATAAAATATGCTGGAATTTGTGGCTCTGATTTGCATATATACAGAAAGGGTATGTTTGTTACTTCTATTCCAGAAACGCTGGGGCACGAGTTTGTAGGTATAGTAAAAGAGGTGGGTTCTAAAGTAAACAATAGAAAACTCGGCGATCGTGTTGTAGGGGATCCTCGAGTTTTTTGTGGCAATTGTCGTTGGTGTAAGGAAGAGAATTACCATCTTTGCCCGCAGCTTGGATTTATAGGTGAAGTATCACCTGGATGTTTTGCAGAATTTATTACAATTAATGCAAAAAAACATTTAAAATTCCTCAACATGTTGATCTCAGGCAGGCGGCATTAACAGAGCCTCTTGCAGTGGCTCTTCACATTGCAGATAAAGGAGGTTTTTCGGCAGGTTGTAGATTAGGGATTATTGGGGTGGGACCTATTGGTCTTTTAACTCAAATAGTGGCAAAGTCCATTTATGGTATCAATGATATAACGGTAATAGACATATCGCTTGAAAGGCTTGCGATAGCTCAAAAAATTGGTGCAGGAGAGATTTTGACTTCTCTTTCAGAAATTGATCCAGTGGGTGTGGATATAGTTGTTGAAGCAGCGGGAAATCAGAAAACATTAAACGCTGCATTAAAATGGATAAATCCCGGAGGCACAGTGGTTATGAGTGGCATATATGAAGATAGGGTTGATTTTGATCCCAATGAAATAGTGTGTAAGGAAGTAAAAGCGTTTGGAGTTAATGCTTATAAAACGTCCGATATAGAAGAGGCAGTAAAAATACTGGCGGAGGGGAAAGTGGATGTAAAGCCAGTAATAACTCATGTGCTTCCTTTGAAATCTATTAAAGAAGGATTTTCTATGTTAGTTACGGAGAAAAGAAAAACAGCGGCCAAAGTTCTATTAGCAACTAACCTATTAACTTAAAAACAAGGGAGGAAGATAGCGTGATTATAGTAAAGGAAGCTGTTTCTCAAAAGACGGAGAAAGATCGAAAGGAATTGTATGAAACTGTAAGTAATATTATTAGCAGAGTAAAAAAAGAAGGTGATGTGGGTGTTAAAGAATTAACTCTTAAATTTGATGGAGTGAGTTTGAAAAATATTGAAGTTGACAGAAAGGATTTGAAAAAAGCTTATAATAGTGTTTCCTCAAAAACCGTGGAAAGTATAGAGTTTGCAGCGGAGCAGATCAGGATTTTTGCAACCAACCAGCTTTCCTGTCTAAAACCTCTAGAATATGAAAATATACCAGGTGTTACCCTTGGTCATAAGCTTATACCTGTTTCTAGTTGTGGTGCTTATGTTCCTGCAGGTCTTTATCCGCTTCCTTCTTCAGCTTTGATGTCAATTATTCCGGCAAAAGTTGCTGGCGTTAAACATATTGCAGTTTGTTCGCCTCCTTTTAAAAAATTTAGCGGAATACACCCTGCGGTGTTAGTTGCAATGGATATTGCAGGGGTAGATGAAGTTTATTGTATGGGGGGAGCCCAAGCAATAGCGGCTTATGCCTACGGAACGGATACTGTTCAGCCTGTTGATATTATTGTTGGTCCTGGCAACCAATATGTTACAGAAGCAAAAAGACAGCTAAGTGGTATGGTTGGTATAGATATGTTAGCAGGACCTAGTGAAGTGCTTATAATAGCTGATGATTCTGCTTCGCCCCGGTATATTGCTGTAGATTTACTGGCAAAGTGTGAGCATGATCCTAATTCGGTAGCTATTCTTGTGACGACAAGCAGCGATTTGGCAGAAAAAGTGCAACAGAAGATAGGAGAGGAACTGAAAACCCTGGAAACAGCTGAATTGGCATCTGCGACCTGGGAGAAAAATGGGCAAATAATTTTAGTGGAAGATATAGACGAAGCTGCGGCAATTTCTGATGATATATCTGCAGAACATTTACAATTGCAAACTTGCTTTAACGATGAGCTTATCCAGAAATTGAATAATTTTGGTTCTCTTTTTATAGGTGATAATGCGCCAGTTTCTTTTGGAGATTATGTTTCGGGTACCAACCATATATTACCCACAGAGAAATGTGCTCGTTATACGAATGGTGTTTGGGTCGGCACTTTTATGAAAGTTTTGTCCTATCAAAAGATTTCGAGAGAAGGGGCAGCAAAGTTGATTGGGCCTTGTTCTCACCTTGCCAACGTGGAAGGGCTTTTTATGCATAAGCGTTCTGCTGAGATAAGAAAAAGTTAAGATATCCTGTGCTTGGAGGCAATTTATTATGAGTATAATGGAAGATTCTAAAAAAGTAGAGTTGGATGAAGTAGTTCTTCGTTTAAAAAATATTTCTAAAATTTATCCAGGAACAGTTGCTCTTGAACAGGGTAATTTAGAGATAAAGCGAGGAGAAGTGCATGGTATTGTTGGCAAAAATGGTGCTGGCAAATCTACTTTGATGGGTATTATTGCTGGAATTATAACACCAACAACGGGGGAGATCCAGGTTGACGGTAAGAATTTTGCTGTTTTTTCTAGGATTGGTTCTAGGAAGGAAAAGATTGCTATTGTACCTCAGGAACCACAAGTTATTAATGATTTGACGGTTGCCGAAAATCTTTTTATACCTGACTATCCCTGCCGTGCTAAATTTGTTGACTGGCAAAAGCTTTGTAAAGCAGCGAAAGAAATACTAGAAATTTCAGATCTCAGTATTGATGTTGATATTAAAATGGGGGATCTTTCTATTCTTTTAAGGAAGGAATAATTTATTTACCTGAAGATAGAGAAAAAGAAGGATTGATTAGTGTATTAAGTGTTAGAGAGAATTTAATCTTGGGTTCCCTAAAAATAATGGAATTGATGGATACTTTTATTGTGCAAGAAGTAGATGGTTTTATTATGGCGGGAGCAGTAGATCTGAAAGCAATTGTTCCTGGAGTAAAGAAATTAAATGAAGCTAATATACCTGTAATGGCAGTTGACACTTCCCCTGAGGGTGGTAAAGTGGACATGTTTATTAGCTTTGATATAGAAAAATCAAGTGCAAAGGCAGCAGAAGCTTTTATAGAAGGAATTAAGGAAAGAAATCAGGGAGAAGTTCCTGAAGGGGTAGTTATTGAAATTACTGGCTCACTTAAAGATATGTTTGCCATGGCTTGCTCTAAGGGTTTAAGCTCTGTAATCAAAAACTATCCGCAGTTCAAGATTGTCCAAGGTGAAGACCATTGGAACAACGATGACTCATTTGAAAGAACTAGCGACCTTTTAACGCGATATGGAGAGGCTCATTCTCAAAAAGGATGAAAGAAAACGCTGGACAATCACAGATTTTCATGGTATGATATAATGAAAAATTAGCCATGCGAGGTGTGATATGTGTACTAAAAATTGGTATAGTGTTTTTTCAGCAGCGTTACATAGAGAATGCTTTACCCAGGGAGAGATTCTACAGATATATAAAACTGAAATGGAAGCAAGAACATTTTTTGATTTCGATGGAATTGTTCCTGAATTTTTAGTTCTCCAAAACATTGAAAGGAACAGTAAAAAAATTCAGTATTATTGGGATTCTCATTCGAGTGAAGCAATGTGTCCCTTTTGCGGTACGATGAGCAACAAGGAATGTAAAGATTTCTTTGAAAAACCATTACAAGACATTCCACAGGACAGATTGGCTGCATATCATGTTGTTCGTAGTAAAAAATATTTCTGTGAAAACTCCGATTGCTCGTATACCCGTTTTGTGGAACGGTT
>CAZIRG010000027.1:0-13405 GCA_964541505.1 uncultured Syntrophomonadaceae bacterium
CAGCACTCGTTCGTCCTCGTCCTCCTCGGACTCACCACTTTTCACTTTTCACTTCCAAAACCCCATCCCTCGTCCCTTGTTCCTCGCTCCTAGTTCCTTGCCCCCCGGCCTCCGTTTCCCCCGTCCCCCTGTAAACTGTCAACTGTTAACTGTAAACTGTCAGCCGTCAGCTGACAACATATCCCCCCAGTTTCTCAACTCTTTCCTTAAATTCATTTGACTTTATTACTTTCATCAAATTCTGTACAGGCTCACTGTAAAAATGTTCTTTGAGTATGACCAGACTATATTCTTCCCAAGCGAGTGAAACAAAATCTAAATCAAAAGCCCGGGCAGCAGCCAAAAGACCTAAGCCGCAATCTGCTGAACTACCTTTTACCGCTGCTGCCACGGCAAGGTGATTAAACTCTTCTTTGTTGTAACCGCTGATTTTCTCAGCACTAATTTTCATCTTTTTCAGTGTATAATCCAGCAGAATTCGTGTGCCTGCCCCTTTTTGCCGATTTACAAACTGTATATCCGGACGAATCAAGTCCTGCAAACCGGTAATATTTTTAGGGTTGCCTTGAGGAACAATTAAGCCTTGTTCCCTTTTGACCAATTTCACGACCACCAAATCTTCTTCTGGTAGCAGCTTTTTTAGAAAGGGCAGGTTATATACCCCGCTACTTTCATCCAATAGATGACAACCTGCGAGGTGAGCTTCCTTTCTTTTTAAAGCCATTATTCCCCCCAGACTTCCTACATGCGTTGATGAAAAGCGACTCCCCGGATATTCTTCTTGAAATATTTCTGCCAGAATATCCAAAGATAGGTCATGGCTACCTGAACAAACCAGAGTTTGATCGATGTCTAAAGAGTCGTCATATAGTTGGACTTTTACCTCTTCGCCTGCCTGCAAGCCTTCTTTTAACTGAGGTATACGCACTAACCCATCCGCCTGCACTAAAGACATAAGTCCACCGGAACCTCGCGGCAAAGGTACAGCTATCCTTACATCTTTTACTTTTCCTAATTTTACTCTGAGAAATTCTTCAGCTTTAAGTGTAGAAACAACTTGCCGGGATATTCTAGCTGAAAGCGTTGCTGCTGGCTTTTCTTTCTTGCCAGTTAAGATATCCAGAGCGGGTTTTACAAATTGCTCCATAACAATAGCTGCTGCCACCGGAAAGCCAGGCAAGCCAATTACAGGAACTCCCCTGACTACTCCCAACACCGCCGGCTTTCCTGGTCTGATAGCCGTTCCATGCACCAAAAGTTCTCCTTCTTCTTCGATGATAGAGGCCGTATAATCTTTTGAACCTGCAGATGAACCGGCACTTATTAGAACAATTTCTTTGCTAGCAACTTCTTCTAATAATAATTTTTTTATCAGATTATAATCATCAGGAACAGCGCTTAAACGATAAGGTTCTCCACCCCATAATTTAACCATTCCGCTAACCATATAGGAGTTGGATTCAATTATTTTTCCCCTGGTTGGAATTTGCCCTGGCTTTACAAGTTCTGTCCCTGTTGGTATAACAGCTACCCGGGGAGGTTTATAAACCTCTACTTCCCAAATCCCACCCGATAAAAGTGCTCCAATATCAACTGGTCTTATCAGGTGACCGATAGGAAGTAAAAGCTGGGTAGCCACTATATCCTCTCCTATAGAACGCAGATGCTGCCAGGGAAAAGCCGCCTGCTGAATTTCAATATAGCCTTCACCTTCAAAAATATCTTCGATCATTATCACAGCATCAAATCCTGGTGGCAAAGCATGTCCTGTATCAATAGGTATCGCTTCACTGCCTAGAAGTAGGCGTTTAGGAGAAGTTTTGCTTGCTCCGATGGTTTTTTCCGACTGCACAGCATAGCCATCCATAGCCGCAGAAGGGTAGTGCGGCGAAGATAAGGTTGCGAAAATCGCTTTTGCAGTTATTCTTCCCAAGGCATTTTCAACCTTAATTATTTCTGTTTTGACCAAATCAAGAGAAGTAACAACCTGCAACAAAATACTGCGAGCTTCTTTGAGCGGCATGTTTTGTAAATAAATCCTTCTTCCCATCACTTTAGCACTCCTTTTTGGAGGTTGGAAAAGCACCTAGGGCTAACCTAGGGTTGTTCATACTTTTCCCTTTACCCCGTCAACTGTAAATTGTCAACTGGTAACTGGTAACGGCAGATTCATGAAGACATTTTTTACCAAATTAGTTTTCAAAAACCAGTTTAAATTTATAATTAACGATATAATTCTTTGCTTATTGCTTTATATTGCTCTTTAAATATAGTTCTGAGCAATATCACATCTTATTATGAAGTTATTTTCACCCTGCTATTTCCTTGATTTCCATATATTTGCTTCATGACTTAGCCGTGGGTAACTGGTAACCAACCCCAGTCCAACTTAGTCACTTAGTCACTTAGTCACTGAGTCACTGAGTCACTGAGTCACTTCTAACTGAACTTTTACCATCTGTCCTTCTTTCAATCCTTCTAAATTCTGTTCTATTTTAACCAATCCTCTAGTTTTAAGCATGGTCATTAAAAACCCAGCTGGACTAAAAATCGGCACAGCCCAGAGAACTCCTTCCCTGTTTTCTAGAACTACATGCAGATAATCCTCTCTACCCTGCGCAGAAGGTAGATTACGGGCTATCTTGGCTTCTACTTCTAGTTTCTCTCGCCAAGGAAGTCCGGTTTTATATAAAAGAGCCTTTTTAACCAAGATATCAAAAGTTATCATTGCTGAAGAAGGATTGCCGGAAAGACCAAAAACAGGAATATTTCCAATGATGCCAAAAATAGTTGGCTTACCAGGTCTCATTGATACTCCATGAACCAGAACTCCCGGTTTACCTAGGGAATCAATAGTTTCAGCAGTAATATCTCTGTTACCAACAGAACTGCCACCGCTAACCAATACAAGATGGCATTCGTTTACGGCCATATCTAATACATTCTTAAGACTAGCAGCATCATCATTAACTAAGCCATAGCACCGTGCAACAGCACCTGTCTCGTGTACCAAGGCTGCCAAGGCATAACTATTAACATCTCGTATTTTCCCGGGAGACGGCAAAACATTAATATCAACCAATTCATCACCAGTAGAAATTATACCTATAAGAGGCCGTTTTAATACCTCTAGTTCGCTAACTCCTTGCGCGGCCAGCAAAGCTATATGTAGTGATGAAACTCTTTCCCCTTGTTTGAGAATAGTTTCGTCTTCTTTTAGATCGTCCCCTGCTAGCAATACATTTTCTCCGGGAGCAACAGGTCGGTAAATAGCAACTTCACCAGCTCCCAGATCCTCGGTATACTCCACCATAACAACAGCATTACTTCCCTCGGGCAACATCCCCCCTGTAGAAATAGACATTGCCTCCCCTTCTTGTATGGAAGAAGGGGGTGGGCTACCCATAAGTATTTCACCTGTTACCTTGAGCAAAGCAGGCATGCTTTCTGAGGCCCCAAAAGTATCCTTGGCTTTCACAGCATAGCCATCCATAGAAGATCTATTGAAAGGCGGTAAAGCACTCGTTGCCCTAATGTCAGCAGCTGAAACACGATTTAAGCTTTCTAAAATACTAACCTTTTCTACTCTTTGCTCTTCTCTTTCTATATTGGATTCCATAACCTTTAAGGCTTGTTTTACCGTAAGAACTTCCAGCATTTAACCACTCTCCTATTTTGGAGGGAAAAAGACAAAAAGGAGAAGAGACGAAAAGAGCCCCCTCTTTTGGAGGTTGGAAAAGTGACCATTGATATTTATTCTAACTTCTAATCTCTAACCTCTAATCTCTAAATAGTGCCTCTTAACCTCGTTCCCCTCTTAACCTTTTAACCTTTTAATCTCTTAACCTTAGTGGAAACATCCTAACTGACAATGAGCAATTTTAATATTTGCTTCGTCTGCGGCTTTACCAACTTCCGCCAAAGAAACTTTATGTTCCTTCGCCAGCTGGAAAGCCTTCGCACAGGAAAGCTTACCATCGCTTAACTCTTTTTTAAGAATTTCCTTAAGCTCAACTGTCATCCTACATCACTCCTTAATTTTCTTGAACCACAGATAAATACTCCGTCTCTCCCACTTGCTCATTAACCAAAACCCCATCGTACCTCGGCCCTACTTAGTCACTTAGTCACTCTTGTTATAACTTTCGATAGCCTTCTGTAGTGCATCAGCAGCTAAGTTGGAGCAGTGCAGCTTTTTCCCTGGCAAACCTCCCAGTTCTTCAGCTACATCTTTATTAGTAATCTTCATGGCCTCTTTTAAGCTCTTTCCCAACACCATCTCCGTCAGTATACTGCCGCTGGCAATAGCTGCCCCACACCCGAGAGTTTTAAACTTGACATCCTCTATGATCCCTTGCTCATTTACTTTTATCGTCACCTTTGTTATATCACCACACGATTGGCTAACAACTTCACCCTCTCCATCAGCATTTTCTACTTCCCCTATATTCCTGGGATTTGCAAAATGGTCCATAACTTTTTCATTATACATAATTTTTCCTCCTCTAAATAATAGTTGACAAAATTTTCATTAATTGTTCATTCTTTATTGCGTAACTATTCAGCTACAGCCATTTTCCGGTTAAAAACCGGTGAACAATGAATCATAAATTAATTGCCAGTTGCCAGTTAATTATTGTATAGTATAGCAAATTATAACCTCGTAATCACTGTAAACTGGTATTTAATCTCTAACTATTACGTTAGTGCCTGAATAGTTACTTTATTACTATTCTTATCCTGGCTTGTAAACAGAAGACAATTTGCGTAACCGCTCCACAATCGGGCCCATAACTTCTAAACAATAGTCTATGTCTTCTTCAGTATTATTCTTCCCTAGCGTCAGGCGTATAGAACCATTAATTATCTGTGCCGGTAAATGCATAGCCTTCAAAACGTGCGAAGGATCAAGAGATCCGGACGTACAGGCAGAGCCACTGGAAACAGCTACTCCTTTTAAGTCTAAACTTAAAACCAAAGACTCCCCTTCTATATAGGCAAAGGCAATATTTACATTGCCGGGCAATCTCTTTTCCGGGTGACCGTTAAGGGTACTCTCTTCTATTTCTAGTAATCCTTTTATAAGCTTGTCACGTAAAAAAGTTATCTGTTCAATATGTTTAGCCATACCTGCCGTAGCTAACTCTATCGCCTTTCCCATACCAATTATACCAGGAATATTTTCCGTGCCTGGTCTAATCCTTCTTTCCTGTCCCCCTCCATGGTTAAGTTTATCTATTTTTGTGCCTTTGCGCAAGAAAAGTACTCCTACGCCTTTAGGTCCATAAAACTTGTGTGCAGAGATAGAGAGAAGATCAACTCCCAACTCATTAACATCAACTGGCGCATTGCCTATAACCTGCACAGCATCAGTATGAAAACAAATATCCTTTTCCGTAAGTATCTCACCTATCTCTTTGATAGGCTGTATAGTTCCTACTTCATTATTGGCCATCATTATAGAAACCAGTATCGTTTCTTCTGTAATACTGCCAGCTACATCAGCAGGGTCAACTAGACCATATTTATCGACGGGTAAGAAAGTTACCCTAAATCCTTCTTTTTCGAGAAAATTACAGACATCAAGCACAGCATGATGTTCTATCGCAGAAGTAATAATGTGCCTGCCTTTTTTTTGTCTAGCTCTGGCTACTCCCTGTAAAGCTAAGTTGTTAGCTTCTGTTCCTCCAGAAGTAAAAAATATTTCTTGAGGCTCGGCATTGATCGCAACCGCCACCTTTTCTCTAGCTTCTTCCAGTGCTTTTTTTACCTCCCTGCCAAATGAATGGATGCTAGAGGGATTACCAAAATTGCTCCGGAGAAAGGGCAGCATAGCTTCCAAAACCTTCTCATCAACCTGTGTAGTTGCTCCATTATCCATATACACTCCTGACATTAAAATTCCTCCCCTTTATTTTTCTTATCAGCCGTGATAATACCCAGTAAAGTTATATCATCTAGAACCTCTTGCATCCGGTCACGCAGTTTTTTCCAAACACCCCGTGTCAGGCAACAATCCAATTGATTACAGACCTGTTCGTCGTCACCGTCTCCTCCCAGCAAACAATCTACTAGAGCAATAGGTCCTTCCACAGCTCTGACAATATCCCCTATAGGAATCTTATCAGGCGGCTTTCCCAAAATATAACCACCATGCGCACCTCGCATACTTTCAATAAGACCAGCTCTTCTTAGAATCAGAAAAATTTGCTCCAAAAATTGCAAAGAGATCTTTTCTTTTCGAGCTATCTCAGGTAAAGGAAGAGGCCCTTCCTGGTAGTGCAAGGCAAGTCGGACCATAGCCCTGACCGCATATTCTCCTTTAGCCGTAAGTTTCACCTGGCAACCTCCTAATCCCTACTTATATAGTATGGTTTTAAAACAAAAAAACATAACTTAATCCCGAGTTAATTAGTCAACTTCTTTTATCTATCCTAGCAAATCCTCTACAAATTGTCAAGTTTTTTTGCATCTTTTAAATTCAAAGCGATATAAAGAAATAGACATTCTACAGCTTTTCTGATAGACTGAGCGGCAAGAAGATTGGAGGAAGATACTCATGGCCAAATTAGAATTGATTGCCACAGCTGCCTTTGGTTTGGAAGCTGTGGTCGCTCGTGAGTTAAAACAGCTGGGATATACCAATTTTAAAATGGAAAATGGTAAGGTGACTTTTGTTGCCAATGAACGTGCTATTTGCCACACTAACCTGTGGTTACGTAGTGCAGACCGGATATTACTGAAAGTAGGAGAATTTAAAGCCACTAGCTTTGAAGAACTTTTTCAGCAGATAAAAGCTTTAGCCTGGTCGGACTGGCTGCCAGAAGATGCCTGTTTCCCGGTCGTTGGTAAGTCTATAAACTCAAAGCTTTTCAGTATTTCTGATTGCCAAGCCATTGTCAAAAAGGCAATTATAGAAAAGTGGTCTGTTTATATCTTAACCGCTAATAAGAACTTTGAGAAATGTTTTGGCAGAGCAGCCGACAGAAAACGCAAACTATACAGTGGCCGCCTAAAATGCTATTTTTATCAATACCAAGGATCAAGACCAAATTGGAGGTGAGAAGCGGGAGATTAGAGGTTAGACGGGGGCTAGGAACGAGGTCTGTATGAACTCTGTGGTTAGTTTCTAAGCATGCCCCTATTAACAATACCTATCAAATATGGCTATCTACTGTGTTCCTACTGTCTTCGCTCGGACTCCTAACCCCTGTCAACTGTCAACTGTCAACTGCCTACATTCAAACTAATCCAAGTGGTTTCGTAACTTAACAGCCAGTGGCGCCGCTAAAAAAGCCTTTAAGATATCAAAGGGAATAAAAGGTATTACTCCTGCCGCAAGAGCTTGATTGAATTCAAGCCTCAAAACAAGGTGCAGGCTAAGCATTCCCCCGGCATAGATAACCACAACTCCTGCCAGCATGGGCAACAATACTCTGATTAGAGCCTTATACCCTTTGCCTAAGGGTTTTTTTGTCATAAATCCGATCAGAAGAGCAGCGGTGATAAAACCAAAAATATAACCTCCTGTAGGCCCGAAAAGAACTCCTGCCCCCGAAGCTCCCCCGGCATACACCGGTGCAATTAACCCAAGCAGAGCATAAATCACTTGGCTTAAAGCCCCGTATTTTGCCCCTAAAAGCACTCCTGCTAGGAGAACAACAAAAACCTGCATAGTAAAAGGTACCGGCTGCATAGGTATAGCTATATAAGCCCCTATCCCTGTCATAGCTGCCAATAGTCCTGACAATACTACTTTTCTTGTTTCCATAATATCTCTCCCTTCTTTGTTTATTTCTTTGTTCGCTTGGTTGGTAGAAGTATATAACAGAAAACTTCTATTGTCAACCTGTAAAATCTTCGTGGTTTACTATTGAAGTAAAAAAATGCCTCTATAAGTTATGCTGGTGTAGACCAAAACTACCATTTGCCGACAAACGCATATCAGTTTACAGTTTTTCCAACAAACTATGTGGTACCATTAGTGATTCGCACTCCCACCCTAATTAGATGCGGAAAGTGTCTGTCCATGCACCGCATACCTGCAGGGGAGGTTAGAGAGGTTGGAATAAGCATCAGGGCTACCGTAAGCTGACTTACACCCCCCGTAACATCGTCTCACTGTCAACTGTAAACTGTCAACTGTAAACCACTCCCGTAACCCCCGTTAACTGTCAACCGTAAAAGGTTACTTCCCCAGCCGAAAAAGTTTTTCTACAACCAGCATCATCAATTAAAACTAAAGCGCCTCGTTCATCTATATCTTGGGCAACACCTTTGACGGCTTTTTCTCCTGTTTTTATTTCTATTTCCTTACCCAAAGTAACATTATACTTACGCCATAAATCCAGCATCCCGGAAAATCCTTCTTCAGCTGTAAGAAAATAAAGGTCTTCCCAAGTTTTTAAAAAAGAAACCATAAGTCTTTTACGGTTCACAGAACGATGCAAGATAGATTCTAAGGTCATAGCCTTGTGCTGAATTTCTTGAGGTAAGAGATCTATGTTAAAATTTGCATTTATACCTACCCCTACAATCATATAATTAACTCTTTCTACTTCAGCACTCACTTCTGTCAATATGCCAGCTACTTTTTTACCCTCATACAAAAGATCATTAGGCCACTTAATACCTATTTTAAGCCCTTCTTCCTGCCATAAAGCCTCGGTTAAAGCTACTGCGGTTAAAAGAGTATAAAGAGGTACCTGAAAAGGACTAACCTTTGGGTGCAAAATCATAGAAAACCAAATACCACCATACGGTGAAGACCAAGAACGACCAAGGCGACCTCGCCCTCTTGATTGTGTTTCTGCCACAATCAATGTGCCTTCCTGAGCACCCTTCCTTGCCAGATCTCTAGCTAAAAGGTTGGTAGAAATAACTTCTTCCTGATATTCAATAACCGCTCCTAGAAATCTGGTTCCCAAAAGCGGTTTTAACTCTGCTGGTAAAAGAAGATCCGGGCACTTTTGTAAAAGATACCCGGCATTAGGACGAGATGCAATCACATAACCCTTAGCTCTTAAAGACTGTATATGCTTCCAGACAGCAGCACGAGAAATTCCCAGCACTCGACTCAACCCTGCGCCAGAGATATAGTTTTGTTCTTCTTTTAGTGCCTGCAATATTTTTTCTTTCATAATTCTACTCTCAATTCACCTTCCTTAATTAGAGGTTGGAAGTGGGAAGTGGGAAAGTTGTAAGTAATACCTCTCGTTCCTCGTCCTTCCCTCGTCTAACTTCCAACCTCTAATCTCTAACCTCCAAATAATACCTCGTCCCCTCTTAACCTCGTCCTCCTTTACTCCAACTTTTGATCATTGATCATCACTTTGACACCCTTTTTTTTAGTTTCCAGAAAGTCTTTTTCTGGCGTAAATATAGTTTTTTTACGAGCCTTCTCTTTCTCGAGCTTCTCTTCTTTCTTTGCTTTCTCTTTTTTAATCTCATCAGCTCGCATTAAATCTTCTAAGCTTTTGCCTTCCATAAGAGCAGCAATCTCCTCAGCATCAAGGGTTTCTCTTTCTAACAAAGCTTGCGCTACGATGTCCAGTTTATCTCGATTCTTTTCTAAAATCTCCTTGGCAGCCTGGTAACTATGATCGATAACTTTACGCATTTCTTTGTCAATAGCGTAAGCAATTTCATCGCTGTAATCCCTGTCCCTAGCCAAATCACGCCCTAAAAATACCTGTTGTTCTTGTTTTTTCCCTAAAGTGATGGGCCCAAGCTCATCACTCATACCATATTCCATAATCATCTGGCGTACGACTTGGGTAGCTCTTTCTAGATCATTTTGAGCTCCGGTACTTATATCTTTTAAAACCAGTTGCTCTGCCACGCGTCCACCCATAAGAGCAGTGATGCGATCTAGTAGTTCCGTCTTAGTCATATAGTAGCGATCCTGTTCCGGGAGCATCAAGGTATAGCCACCCGCTCTTCCTCGTGGTATTATAGATACCTTATGCACCGGATCGGTATGTGGTAGGAGATACCCCACTACAGCATGACCAGCCTCATGAAAAGCTACAATTTTCTTCTCAAATTCACTTATTAGTCGACTTTTCTTTTCTGTACCGGCAAGAACCCGGTCAATCGCCTCTTCTAGCTCTTCTACACCAATCGCTTTTTTATTTCTCCTGCCCGTTAAAAGAGCCCCTTCATTAAGAACATTTTCCAGATCGGCGCCGGTAAAACCAGGAGTACGACGAGCCAGTACTTGCAATTTCACGTTATCTTTTAAGGGCTTACCCTTAGCATGTACCTTAAGAATTTCCTCTCTTCCCTTAACATCAGGAAGGTGGACTGTAACCTGACGATCAAAACGCCCCGGGCGTAGGAGTGCTGGGTCTAATATATCAGGACGGTTAGTAGCTGCGATAACAATAATTCCTTTGTGAATATCAAAGCCGTCCATCTCCACTAGAAGCTGGTTCAGAGTCTGCTCTCTTTCATCGTGTCCCCCACCCAATCCGGCTCCTCTCTGCCTGCCTACAGCATCAATTTCATCTATGAAAACAATACAAGGTGAATTTTTTTTAGCGTTTTCAAACAAATCACGCACCCGGGAAGCTCCTACCCCAACAAACATCTCCACAAAGTCAGAACCACTGATACTAAAAAAAGGTACACCAGACTCCCCGGCCACAGCACGTGCTAAAAGAGTTTTACCAGTGCCGGGAGCCCCTACCAAGAGAACACCTTTCGGAATTCGGGCACCTAGGTCTAGAAATCTCTTAGGTTCCTTAAGAAAATCCACAATTTCTACCAGCTCTGCTTTTTCTTCCTCAGCGCCGGCTACAGCATCAAAAGTGACTTTTTTCTGCTGGGTCTCCTGCAACCGCGCACGACTTTTCCCAAAATTCATCACCCGATTGCCGCCTCCCTGAGTTTGCTGCATAAAGAAAAAGAAAATGGCTATCAGGAGAACAAATGGTATCAAATAAGTGAGCAAGGATGTCCACCAAGCAGGCTGCGGTTCTGGCTCCGTTCCAATATTAATACCTTCATTCGCCGCCAATCTTTCTAACACGTCAACTCCCTCTGGAATAAATATCTCAAACTTGGTACCATCTTTCAATACCCCAGTAAGGTTATTCCCTGTTAAAGTAACTTCTTTAATCAAGTCATTATCAATAAAAGATAATAATTCATCATAGCCTATCGCCGTTACTTCCTCAGGTTGAGTACGAGTCAAAGCACTTAGCACTGCCATCACTATCATGAAGACAAGCACATAAACAACCGCTTGCCGCAAAAACTTGTTCAAAAAAAAACCTCCTCTTATTCTGTTAATTACTTGGTGAATGTTCTTCGCTTAGTCATTGTAGCACAATGACTATTAAAAAACAAGAAAATATCCTGTTAGAATCAAGACACCCATAGATAAAAAAAGACCCGTTCTGTTAAATATTATCTCCCATCACATATGGTCTGCAAATACTGAAGAGTCATAATACTCAACTGTAGGAAAAGATGTTGAGTGAGGTCAAATGGGTCAATACCGGTTAGTTCAAATATCTTCTTTAATCTATATTTCACAGTATGTCTATGAACAAAAAGCTCCGCAGCTGTTCTGTTAATATTTATATGTTTAAGATATACCTGCAGAGTTTTTAAAAGCTCTTTATTCTTCTGACGATCATAATTAAAAAGCAAAGTCGCGCTGCCTGCGCAAAATCTTTTTAGCAATTCCTGATCTGTAATTTCCAGAAGCAATTGGTAAGCCCCTAGGTCTTTATAAAACAAGAACTTCTTTCCCTTAATCAAACCTGTTTTTATTGCTGTTAAGGACTGCAAAGCTTCACGATAACTGAGAGCTGCAGCGCTTAAGTTGCCGTAACAATTACCTATACCTACCTGCAGCGAATAGCGAGGAAAGCTACTTTGCAATTCTTCGAGCAGAGCATTTATCTGCTTTGTAAAAGTTGCGGCATCAGTGTTTCGTGATGAGGGGAGAAAAACAGTGAAATACCCCTTATAAAAAACAGTTAGAGCTAAGGAAGTTCTGTATTGATATAATAAAAAATCAACCGCTTTTTTAAGTCTTCTTTTTTCTGTAAAATCTATTTTTTGCCCAGACACAGTTTTGCTCTCCAAATCCATAACTAAAACGACATAGTCTGTTTCCCCATCAAGACCTAACTGAGTATATCTATCAGCTAATTCTGCCGCAGTCATTTCTCCGACCAAAAGCCGGTGAATTATTTCTTCCAGTACGATATTTTGAGCTTTTACTTTGCTATCAATACGAAAAAAATCCATGGAAAAAACAGGGGCAGCCTGCCGCAAAGCAATTCTATCTTTTTCCTGAAAATCTTGTCCTCCCTTATCCAAGGCAAGATAACCGTATATTTCTTTTCCCAACCTGACTGGTAAAAATAACAGAGCAAGAATTTTTCCTTCCCAAGAAAAGAAAAACTCTTGCGGCTCCTTTAGAGCATCCAACGCCAAAAATTCTGTTTCATTACAAAGGCAATAAAGAGGTGGGGCAGAATAAGTTGCAGATGAGACATGCAGTGGTTGCAACAGAGCATCAAAAAAAATAGCCTTTCTACCTGTAGCTGCTGCCAGCACTTCCAACAGAGTCGGCAGGTCACGGCCGTCTAAAAGAGCTTCTGTGAGAGATTTGCGAGTTTTCTCACGAAAATCATAATAGTAGGTTTTGTTTTTGTTGATAAAGCTGATTAAAGTTCTGGTAAGGCTGTGAAAACTTATCTCTTTAGGAAGGTGCAAAAGAGGTAAGCTGTATTTTCTCGCTATCTCAATAAAAGTATTTGATATTTCCTCCAAATAATAGCCAGTTTGAATAGCTAAGACAGCAATTTGCTGTTTTACCATAGTTCGAATAATATCTTCTTGCTCTCTGGCAGAAAGGTTTTTTAAATTATAGGCTGTTGTGATCAGGAATTCTCCTTTTTGGAGATGATTTAAATCATCCAAGATTTCTAAGATATTAATCCAAGTAATTTCATGATCAAGACCTATCTGTCCAGTTAATAATCTGCATTTTTGTAAAAGATCTGCCTGCAATGCTTCTCGTAAAGTAAAACTCATCTATGATCCTCTCTTCGCTGGTAGTAATCTGCTCGGGTTCAAGGTTAGATGTCTTTAAATGTTCGACTTTTGTTTTAAAAACCCTCTTTTTATATACATAATGTATAGAACAAAAAAGTGTTTTTTGTGGCTGAAGTTGGGGTGGGATTTAATCTTATGTAACAAATAATTACATAATTGGGAATAATGATAGTGGACAAAAAAAGAAATACAATATAAGATGTTAGGCTCATTCTCAAAAAGGATGATTAGAACAAAGTATAAAAAGCACAATACAGTCATACCAAGGATTTAGAAGGATATAAGTATCAGTTTAAGAAACTAAGCATCGCCTTTGAGAATGAGCCAG
>CAZIRG010000028.1:0-13360 GCA_964541505.1 uncultured Syntrophomonadaceae bacterium
TTTTTCTCCTTCTTCTCTTGCTTAATTTTTTCTACTGCCTCTTTCTCTTCCATCCCTTGGACAGGAACCTCTTTCTCCCAAGGAATCAGCACCAGTTCTGCAATACAAAGAGGAGGAAACAGAACGCACCACCAGTTTTCTCCCCTTCCTTCTCCTATTATTAGTTGTAAAGCTTTGTATTCTCCTGCAGAATAAGCTTTTCCTCCATAAAGACGAGTTGGGAAAAAAACACTTTGGAAAAAGCCCTTTACTTCTTGCCGATAACCTTCCAACCATAATTTATGCTGCGCCATCTCTACAAGATTGTTCTTTAAGGTTTTTGTAGTGCAGTAGTTACAATCCAGCAATATAAATTTCAATAAAGGATTTATAAAGGAGATGAAAGAAGAATAGAAGAATAATTGAAATAAGAATGGAGGCGATTTCTATGTCTAAGTTAACCCGTTTCGGAATATCCATGTCAGAATCCTTACTGCAGCAATTTGATAAAATGATTAATCGCAAAGGATATAAAAACCGTTCTGAAGCTATTCGAGACTTGATTCGAAATGAACTGGTGGAGGAATCTTGGCAATCGGAAGATGAAGAGGTGGCTGGCACAATAACTTTAGTTTTTGACCATCATGTTAAAGGGCTTTCTTCTTTGTTAACAGAACTGCAACATGATTATCACCAACTCATCCTTACTACTACTCATGTGCACCTAGACCATAATAACTGTCTCGAAGTTCTGGTGGTCAAAGGTAGAGCTGGCGATGCTAAAGGTGTGGCAGAAAAACTTATAAGCATAAAAGGAATCAAGCACGGTCGGTTGACTATAACTTCTACCGGTAGTAGCCTGTGATTTTGGAGGTGGGAGGTTGATTTGGAGGTTGGAAGTGGGAAGTTGGAGGTTGGAAAAAGTAACCCTTAGTATCTGTTCTTTCCTCGTTCCTAGCCCCCGTCCAACCTCTAACCTCTAAACTCTAACCTCTAAATAATACCTCTAATTTTGATGACTCGGTCGATGCCGGCGTAGTCTTTTATTGTTTCTGTTTTCCAGGGGTGGGGGAAAAGGGAGGTTACTTGTGTGGCTTGTCCCTGGCCTATTTCTAGTGCTATAAACCCTTTGTTTTTAAGAAATTTAAAGGCTGCCGGGAAAAGACGGCGGTAGAAATCAAGACCGTCTTCTCCGCCGTTTAGGGCTGTTAGCGGTTCGAATTTGCTGATTTCAGGAGAGAGGGAAGGCAATTCTTTTTCAGCTATATAGGGAGGGTTAGAAACTATTAAATCAAAGAGTGGGCGGGGTGGGGAAAAGGAAGCTAGCAGGTCGCTCTGCCGAAAATTGACCCGGGAATTGAGACCCAAACAGCGAGCATTTTCCCTAGCTACTGTCAGAGCAGCAGAAGAAATGTCGCTAGCTGTCACCCGGGCAGCAGGGAAATAATGCGCTAAGCTCAAGGCGATGGCGCCGCTACCGGTGCCAATATCTAAAATATCTACTGTTTTCTGTTTAGAGAATTTTGCTGTCAAAATTTTCAGCACTGCTTCTACCAATATTTCTGTTTCCGGACGGGGAATGAGTACAGAGGGAGTAACCAGAAAATCTAGACTCATAAATTCTTTTGTTTTAAGTATATAAGCCACCGGCTCCCCCATCGCTCGCCGCTTGATCCATCCAAAAAACTCTTCCTGCTCCCTAGGAGTAAGCACTTTCTCCCCCTGCGCATATAAAAAAGCTTCGTCTTTTTTTAAAATACGGGCTAAAAGAACCCGGGCATCTAAGGAGGAGGTGAGTGACTTATCTTTAAGCAACAAAGAAGCCCTAGCTAGGGCTTCTTTAATATTTAGAGATTGCTCCACTCTCTCACCTTCTTTTTCCAATATCTTACTTTTCCGCTGACATAAGTTTTGTTTGTTCGTGGGTAATAAGAGCATCTATAATTTCATTTATATCGCCGTCTAAAACTGCTTCTAGTTTATGTAAAGTCAGCCCTATTCTGTGGTCGGTTACCCTATTTTGTGGGTAGTTATAGGTGCGAATACGCTCGCTTCTATCACCCGTTCCCACTTGACTTTTGCGATCTTGTGCTGTTTCTGCTTCCTGTTCCTGCATGGCTATCTCTAAAAGCCTTGATCTTAAAACACGCAGAGCCTTGTTTTTGTTCTTTAACTGGGATTTTTCATCTTGGCAAGAAACTACTACTCCTGTGGGTATGTGAGTAATACGTATCGCTGAACGAGTGGTATTGACGCTTTGCCCCCCTGGGCCTGTAGAGCAAAAAGTATCCACTCGCAAATCATCGGCATTGATTTCGATATCTACCTCTTCCGCTTCAGGTAAGACCGCAACCGTAGCCGTGGAGGTATGAATCCTGCCGCCTGAGTCGGTCGTAGGTATTCTTTGCACGCGATGAACACCCGTTTCCAGTTTCAAACGGCTATAAGCGCTATTTCCCTCGATTGCAAAAACAATTTCTTTGAATCCTCCAATATCGGTAGGATTAGTACTCAAGATTTCTGTCTTCCAGTTCTGGCGTTCAGCATAACGGTAATACATGCGAAACAAAACCCCAGCAAAAAGTGCTGCTTCTTCACCACCAGCACCGCCTCTAATCTCCATGATAATGTTTTTATCATCATTAGGATCTCGAGGCAGGAGAAGAACTTTTAGCTGTTCTTCTATCTCTTCTTTTCTGATTTCTAGGGAACGGATTTCCTCTTTTAAAAAAGAGACCATCTCGCTACCAGACTCTTCTTGCAGCAACATTTCTCTAGCCTCTTCTAACTCTGCCAATACTTTTTTGTAAGTCCGAATAGCTCCTGCCGTTTTCTGCAGACGAGCATGCTCTCTGGTAAGTTCAAGCCACTCTTTACGGCGTGCGATAACTTCCGGGTCGCTCAGAAGTTTTTCCAGCTCTACAAATCTGTCTTCTATGTTTTGCAGCTTCTCCAGCATCAGTTACAGCCACCACCTTCTACTGCCACTTCTAGGGCCTGCAGTGCTACTTCCAGCTGGGCATCATCAGGTTTTCGCGTGGTCAACCTCTGCATAAGCAACCCGGGCAATATCAAAAAACGCAGCCATGATTTTTTTTGTCTGCCGGCAATTTTAATGACTTCATAGGAGAGTCCTGCTACCAAGGGAAGCAGAGACAAACGTAACAAAACACGCTCTATCAAACCGGGCCAGCCAAAAAAAGAAAAAATAAATATACCTAATACAACAACAATCAAAAGAAAAGCTGTGCCGCAGCGAGGATGCAGAGGGCTAAACCGGCGAGCTTTTTCTAGGACCAACTCTTCTCCGGCCTCGAAACAATGTACCGCCATATGCTCAGCGCCATGATATTGAAAAACTCGTCTCATGTCCGGTATTCTAGAAACAGCCAACACATAAGTAGTCAAGATAAGCAAGCGCATCAACCCTTCTAAAAAGTTAAAAAACAAAGGGCTGTCTGGAGAAGCTCCTCCGATAAAACGCATAATCACCGTAGGCAGAACAATAAAAAAACCAATACCTAGCCCTAGACCAAAAACTACTGTCAGCATAAGCTGCCAAGAAGTAAGCTCTTCTTCTTCCTCACCCATAGCCATATTAGCCGAGTACATTAAAACTCGGGTGCCCACAAAAAGCATCTCAATAAAAACAGCTACTCCTCTGAGTACTGGTAATTTAAAAATTGGCCACCTTTGTGCTACTGGATTAAGTTTTTCTTTATGCAGTACAATCTTCTGATCGGGAGTACGCACAGCGACAGCCAGGCAATTCTTGCACCGCATCATCACACCCTCCAAAACTGCCTGACCACCTACTAAATTGGAGGTGGGAGATGGGAGGTTAGAGGGTGGAAGGTCGCCCGACCCACCATTCTCATTTTGCTTACTTACTCGCTTGGGCAAATACATAAGTTTTTTCCTCGCTAAATCTTTTGCCTGCTTGGACAACCACAAGGGATTGCCCCTACTGACTCACTGACTCACTAACTTACTGACTCTTGACTCACTGGCTCTTGACTCTTCCCAAATCTCTTTTTAAATCTCTCTACACGTCCGCCACTATCAACAAACTTTTGCTTACCAGTAAAAAACGGGTGGCAGGCAGAACAAATCTCTACTCGCAGAGCTTTTTTAGTGGAGCCTGTTTCGACAACCTGTCCACAAGCACATGTTATAGTCGTTTTATCATAGTAAGTTGGATGGATTTTCTCTTTCATCGCTGCTTACACCTCTTTCCTCTTTATTATTGTAGGGGAAACGATGTTTCGAGGTTATCGTACCCCCTTTGTTTATTTTCACGACCTTAATATTATCACAGGAAGGAAAGAGATGCAAGTAGGAAATGAACGGAACGAAGGTGGGGATATAGCTCCCCTTAAAGGGAGATATATCCCCTGACACTTATCCGTGTTCATCCGTGTTCATCCGTGTTCATCCGTGTTCATCCGTGTTCATCCGTGGTTCAAAATTTGCTCATCTGCCCCATTGCTTAAAATTTATTACTTGCTTTCGCCACTACGATATACTTTTAATTTTTCTTCTAGTTCTTCCGGATCGATTACCATAGCCATCATTTCTAGGTTTTTTTCATAAATGTCGGGGGGTATTTCTTTCTTTATCTCTGGCTCCAAAAGAGGTGTCAGATTGCCGATAAAAACTTGATTAGGAGAATAAGCTACTGCATCCTCAAAACTGCGTAAATGTTTCTCCATAAGCGGCAGTAATTCATCATCCATCTTTAGTTCTCGTTCAGGCTTGGAGCCATAGCGTACCAAATCAGGGGTATGTGCTAAAATATAGGTTACTTTTTTGATTACTACTTTCTTCACCTCTGTCACTTTTTCACCTCCTCAAAAACAGTTTGACTAGTCACATCGGTCTGCAACGCTCTCAAAGCACGTTTAACCAATTGCAACCTTAGCTCTTTCTCTCTCTCCGACGAAAGTGCCGGGTCCCCCAAAGGATGGGGAATAGCCACTGTCGGTATAATCCTGTTGGCCCCGACTGTTAACGAAATAGGAACGATAGTGCACATATGGACGACCGGTATTCCTACCCGATCAATTTCTTTAGCTATCGTTGCACCGCAACGAGTGCAAGTACCTCAGGTTGAGGTGAGGATTACTGCTGTTACAGCTGCTTTTTTGAGTCGTGCCCCAATTTCAATCCCAAACTCCTTAGCGTTACCTACCGAAGTTCCATTCCCTACTGTAGTATAATAAAACTCGTGCAGCTTACCAATAACACCTTCTTTCTCCAAACGACGCAAAGCATCCAATGGCAAAACTCGCTCTGGTTCCTGGTTGGCAAAGGAAGGATCATAGCCGCCGTGTGCTGTCTCAAACATTTCAGAGGTCAGGCCTTCCAGTCCGGCAATGCTGTATTCGCCAAAGTTAACAGCACTAGAGGCCGCTATACGATCTGGGTTTCCTTTAGGAACTATCCCTCCAGAGGTAACAAGTGCCACTGTTGCCTTTCTCAAATCCTCCACAGCCAGGCTGGGAGAAACCCGGTCAAAAACAGGCATTTTATATTCAGTTACCCACGGCTTACCGGCCAATTTACGAAGCAACATATCTGTAGCACGTACCGCCCCGCTTTTTGAAGCAAAATAATTTACTCGTACACCGCGCGGCAAATAGCCCTCTTCTTCTGGTAGCCCTATTTTCTCACCACGCACTAACTTCCAGGCCAGAGTCGCCAGCGGCAACATAGCCTCTTTCATCTTACGAGCTGAATCTGCTGTCGAAACTATATACAAGCCTGTACCTATCGATGTTTCCACGGCCGGATTTTCTTTATACATCGCTGTTACTACCGGAATTTTAAACGCTTTCTGCACTGCCTGGGAAACCCCGACGCAAGCAATGCCGTAACGACCGGCATTAAAGGCCGGTCCAGCAATAAATAAATCGGGAGAGTAACTTTCCAGCACTGCCACGAGTTCTCTTTCTGCCGCCGCCTGATTTTCGGCAAAATAATTATCGCCGCAAATGGCTGTAGCTACAATTTCAGCCTCTTCACCCAATAGCTGCTGCAGTAACCGCCCGGGACCAAGGCAACCTGCTCTAACCTGGGGAGGAGTATCGGCCTTCTCTTCGCCCCCAATTTGAGCAAAAAACTGGTTAACATAATGAACTACGCGTATCTTTGTCATTTCGATCCTCCTCTCAAGAATCTCTAGCCGCCAAAGTATTAAAGCCCAGCTGGCAAGTTGCACCCATCATAACCTGTAATTCTACCTCTGCACTGCCATCTGACTTCAGTCCACCGGTAAAACCCCCGGCAATTACGTCTACCTGCTTCAGATTCCCAATAACTTTCTTCATTGGTGGTAACTTCAAAAGCATATTGGCATTACCGGCGCTTACTATGGCCGTTGCCTCCGGCACACAGTCAGCCAAAGACTGCGAAGCACCATCAGTTCCGGCATATTCGTCAGTAATCAAAACTGTTTTTATTCCCAGCTGTTCAATCTTGCGGCAAAGCATCATGAGGTCTGTATCCGGATTACCAAAACCTTCTTCTGTAATAATAGCACCGTCAGCGCCGCTAAAAGCTGCCAGCTTAGCCGCATAATCCGAGGAACGCTCCTTGTCATCAAGTTTAACATTGATATTGCTAACAATTATACCTACAAAAGAGAGTTCTTTGCCATCTCGCCGCAATAGTTCTTCTACTACTGGGTTGTTCTGGTGGTGATAGGTAGTATGTTTATCGCAAGCCGAAACACAGTTGCCACTTACCACCGCACCGTCAATCAATTCTCCGGGATGCAGGAAAGTGGGAAGAATCTTCTTGACATCTACTCCATAAAGATAAGTGTCATGCAGCAACCCTTCCGAGAGAAGCATTTTGACATAAATAACCCTTGGCAAGCTCTTTCTCCCTGCTTTCTTATCTGCTGTCTGCATGGAGGCAGCAGTATAAAAAACAGTTTCATCCACCTCTACCTCTCGGGCTGCTTCACCCAGGTAAGCAGCACCTCTTAAACCAGCTAATCGTAAAGCTTCTTCATGCTCCTGCCTGCTAATCCCTGCTTGCGGTTCTAGCACCAGCACAACATTATTAAGCGCAGAAAAGGGTGAATAAGCTGCACCCGGACCGCTCATATCAATAATCCCTTCTTGGAAGCCAACCATGTGCCCGCAAGTCACCACTGCTACCCCTTTGAGAGCCTTGGTTTTGCCGCTCCCGACAGTTTCGGGTTCATGCAAAAAGCCGGGAAAAACTCCACCTACACCATCTACTTTTACTCTAGGCTCAACAACATCCTTGACTGGTACGATCCGTACTTCTTCCCCGGGAAAGGTTAATTCTACTTCTATTGATGCTAAACGCTCATCTACTGCTACCTCTTTAATCAGCTCTGCTTTATCAATATACAAAATCCCCTTTTCCACCCGGGTTCTGTCCCCAAAAACAACCTTGCTGATATTGATTTTACCTAGCTCCAGTTCCATTTTTCTTTCCTCCTTTCATTTTAGAGGTTGGAAGTGAGAGGTTGGAGGTTAGAATGAAGCCCAAGAATTACCTTTCTAGCCTTTGCCTTCCCACTTCTTACTTCCCTACTCAGTCACTCCCCAATTAATTTCTCAATCTCTTTCACCAGGTCAGCTCTGCTGAGGTCTTGCCCTGCCAAGCGATTAACTTCCGTACCGTCCTTGTAGAACAGAAAAGCCGGCAAACCCATCAGCCTGAGCTTGGCACATAAAAGACGGTTTTGCGCCGCATTAAGCTTAGCTACTTTAAGCTTCCCACTATACTCCTTTTCCAACTCTTCCACCGCCGGCATTAAAGCCAAACAAGGCTGACACTTTGGTCCCCAAACATCCACCATAACCAAGCCCTTAGACTGTAAAACTTCCTCTTCATAGTTTTCCTTGTTTACTTCTAACATTTTTCATCCTCCTTTCTGTTGTTATTTTATCTCGCCTACCTAAAAATATAAGGACAGGCGAAAACAGCTATTGTTAAAATGGCTGCTTTCCCTGTCCTTTATACCTGAGAGCATACTCTTTAAAAAAAGTTACCCCTTCGGTGTCCTGTTCTATGCTTCCAAAGACAACTGACTTCCATTACCAGCAATTCTTAAGAAATTAGGAATTGATGGTCAATTGCTGGTTATCCGTTATCAGTTACCAGTTACCAGTTATTGATTAGTTGTTAGTTGTTAGTTGTTTTGGGGAAACGTGAACTCGTAAGCCTCATAGTCCTCGTAACCACTGTAAACTGGCAACTGTAAACTGTCAGCCGTAGGCTGACCAAAAACAGGCTCTCTCCAGAGATGCGTCACTCAGCAGTACCTGGTGCCTGAAAGTTTCCCTTTCACCGTACAAGGATTAAAGGTTGCTTCTTCGGCGACTCCCTTTTAATATATAATGCAGGGAATTCTCTCCTACCGGGTTCATTCGCTCTGAATGTTATCTTTATTATTTTTTACTGTTCAACCCAGACATATAGCTGTTTTTTTCCTTAACCAGCACAGCACTCAAGGCCAACAAGGCAATAAGGTTAGGCGCAGCCATTAGTCCGTTTAGCGTATCAGCTATGCTCCAGATAAGTTTTAACCCTCCGATAGCTCCTACAAGAAGAAAAGCCAGAAACAGCACACGATATGGCAGAATTACTTTTTTGCCAAACACATACTCCCAACTCTTTTCCCCGTAAAAAGACCAAGTAAGCATGGTTGTAAAGGAGAAAAGCGCCAACCCCATCAGAACAACTGTACCCCCTATACCAGGCAAACCTACAGAAAAAGCTTCTGAGGCCAGCACCCCAGCAGTAAGACCGGTACCTTCTGGTCCCACTATCCAAAGGGCTCCTGTTACCATAATAACTAAAGCTGTCGCCGTACAAACAACAATAGTATCAATAAATACTTCCCAGATGCCCCAAAATCCTTGCCGGGTAGGTGTATTTTTAGCCTGGGCATGAACAATGGAAGCAGCACCTAAACCAGCTTCATTGGAAAAAACACCACGCGCAATACCAAAACGTATTGAAGCAGCTACAGCTGAGCCGGCAAATCCGCCCACCGCAGCATGTGGATTAAAGGCATAATAAAAGATGTCACCAAAGGCCCCCGGAATCTTATCGGCATGGGTGATTAAAATAAAGATGGCTCCCAAAACATAAGTTATCGCCATAAAAGGAACAATCTTCTCTGCCGTAAGACCGATACGCTTAATACCTCCCAAAATAACAGCACCCACCAAAGCAATAGCTAAAATTCCCGTCGCCATCGGTGGTAAATTAACCGCCTTCTCAAGAGAGGCCGCCATCGTGTTGGCTTGCACCATATTGCCAATACCAAGAGCAGCGATTCCTGTCAAAAAAGCATAAAGAACAGCTAGCCATTTTCAGTTCGCGCCCATACCTTTTTCAATATAGTACATAACTCCACCTTTAACATTACCATCTTCATCAATTGTTCGATACTTAACACCCAGAACAGCTTCGCCAAACTTGGTGGCCATTCCGACCAAACCAGAGAGCCACATCCAGAAAATTGCTCCCGGACCTCCCAGAGCCATAGCTGTCGCCACCCCGGCTATGTTACCTACACCGATGGTAGCAGCCATGGCCGAACTTACGGCCTGAAAAGAAGTGATAGAACCTCCTTCATCTTCCTTTTCCTTAGAAAATAAGCGACCGAAACTCTGCTTCCAAGTAAACCCCAGCTTGGTAAATTGCAAAAATCCTAGACGAACCGTAAGATATAGTCCTGTACCGATTAATAACACCAGAAAAGGGGGTCCCCAAACTATTGCATTCAGCCAATTATTAACAGCTATAATCCAATCCAAGAAAAACCTCTCCTTTCCTAATTTCTAACTCCCAACTTCCCACTTCCAACATCCCACTTTGCCACTACTTTTTCCTCTTACCACCATCAAGCAACTGTTAACTGCAAGCCATTAACCACCTCCTTCCAACTTCTCAGAGTCCCTCCCTGTGCTCAGACTTATGACTCGCTAGGTAAGGACTCGTTCGACACCTCCCAGGTGTCTCACCCCCGTCAACTGTCAACTGTCAACTGATAACTGATAACCGATAACCGATAACCGATAAATGTAAGTTAGTTAGCTTCGTGAGTATATATTCTAGTTTATGACTTCTTCCAGCGGTGTATGCATCAACCCTAAAGCCTCTGCTACTCCTTTATAAGTGAGTTTGCCATCAATCACGTTTACTCCTTTGGCTATAGGCTCCTCTGCTTTGATCGCAGCCTTGTAACCTGATTCTGCTATTCTCAAACCGTAAGGCAAGGTTACGTTAGTTAAAGCTAAAGTGGAAGTTCTCGCCACAGCTCCCGGCATATTGGCTACACTGTAATGCACCACCCCATGCTTTATAAAAATAGGATTGGCGTGAGTTGTGATACGATCGCAAGTTTCTATACATCCCCCTTGATCGATAGCTACGTCAACAATCACTGCCCCGGGCTGCATCTCTCTAACCATGTCTTCTGTTACCAGCCGGGGTGCCTTGCCGCCAGTAATAAGCACCGCCCCTACCAACAAATCTGCCTCCACAACAGTCTTCTTTATATTATAACTATTAGACATCAAAGTTTTTACTCTGCTGCCAAAAAGGTCGTCCAGCTCTTGCAATCTTCTAAAGTTGTTATCGAGAATCACCACGTCTGCCCCCATACCCACAGCTATTTTGGCCGCATTAGTACCTACCGTTCCACCACCGATAATGACCACTTTCCCAGGCAACACACCGGGGACTCCTCCTAAAAGTACGCCGCGCCCACCATGCGCTTTTTCCAAAAAAGAGGCTCCTGCCTGCACCGACATTTTACCGGCAACCTCACTCATGGGGGTCAACAAAGGCAGTGTTCCGTCAGCAAGCTCTATTGTCTCATAGGCAATCCCCACAACCTTTTTAGCCAACATTGCCAGCGTCAACTTTTCCTCGGCTGCCAGGTGAAGGTAAGTAAAAATCACCTGGCCCGGTTTAAATAAATCGTATTCGGCAGGTAACGGTTCTTTTACTTTCATAATCATCTCCGCAGTAGCAAAAACTTCTACTGGTCCGGGTAAAATCTCCACCCCGGCCTCCCTATATTCATCATCAGCAAAACCACTACCCTCACCTGCTTTACTCTCAACAAGTACCCTGTGACCGCTTTTAGCAAAAGCCTCTGCCCCGGCCGGTGTCATAGCCACGCGATTCTCATTACTTTTTATTTCTTTTGGCACTCCAACAATCATGATTATTTCTCTCCTCCTTTAGCTGTTTTTGCTTTTTATACTCTCAAAAAGACAAAGACAAGCAAAACAACACCCCAAGGCTGTTTCCCCTGTCCTTTATGCCTGAGAGATTTTTCCTTTACAAAAGGAATTACTCCTTCGGCGTCTTGCTTTAAAGCAAACTCTCTCCAGAGATGCGTCTTCTGACGGTACCAGTACCTGAAAGTTTCCCTATCCGACAGCCCTAGTCAAAACAGGTTGCCCCTTCGGTGTTCCTTATACGGATATCTCTCCCGCCAAAATCATTCGCCGGTATTCTATTAGGTTACCGCTCCTTGTCTTTTAATGCAACGACACCTTGTTCTTTAATCAAGCTTATACCAGTTTAGCAATTAAAATCAATCTGCTAAATTTTTTAACAATTTACCGTCTGCCTTAAGCTCCCCTATTGTTACATGCTAATCGTTTCACATAAATTAATAAAAATCAAAAGCTAAATAGGAGAATTAATACCAATATAAGGGCATCAGCAAACAAAAAACAATCTATTTCTAACAAATTTGTATAATTAATAAAGTATACTTGAAATATTAGGGAGAAATGAAAAGAAATAGCCGATCTTTAGCTGAGGAAGTTACATGTTGTGCATATTTAATAAAAACTCTTTATTGTCAGCAGTCTTTTTCAAGCGAGACAACATAAGTTCCAAAAACTCTCCCGGTCTGGAATTGCTCATAGCTCGCCGCAAAGCCCACATAAGCTCCAAGCGGTCCGCTGGGATTATAAGCTCTTCCCGTCGAGTGCCAGAACGGTTTATATCCAATGCTGGGAAAATCCGCCTGTCAGATAGCTTGCGATCTAGATGAAGTTCAAGATTGCCTGTACCTTTAAATTCCTCATAAATAACATCGTCCATCCTGCTGCCCGTATCTACTAAGGCAGTAGCCAGAATAGTCAGGCTGCCTCCTTCTTCTACCTTACGGGCTGAGCCAAAAAATTTCTTGGGACGATAAAAGGCTGAAGGGTCAATCCCGCCAGAGAGCGTACGACCACTAGGGGGGCTAACCAGATTATAAGCACGGGTCAAGCGAGTTATGCTGTCCAGAAGCAAAACCACATCTCGACCATGCTCCACTAAGCGGTGTAATCTTTCCAGAGTTAATTCAACGACACGTATGTGATTCTCTGGACGTTCATCGAAAGTAGAGCTTATCACTTCTGCTTTTACCGACCGCTGCATATCAGTTACTTCCTCGGGGCGCTCATCAATCAAGAGCACAAAAAGCTCTGCCTCGGGAGAATTAGCGGCTATGCTATTGGCAATTTCTTTTAAAAGCATAGTTTTGCCGGCCTTGGGAGGAGAAACAATCAAACCCCTTTGTCCCTTGCCAATAGGGGCCAGTAAGTCAATCAGGCGAGAGGCCAAAAGTTCCTGTCCGTTTTCCAGCACCAGCTGCTCCTGAGGATGAATAGGAGTAAGTGCCGGAAAGTGGAGACGCTTGGCAGCTTCCTCTGGGTCTTCACCGTTAACAGCTGCCACTTGCAGAAGGGCTAGGTAACGTTCCTTGTCTTTAGGTGTTCGCACTTTGCCTGATACCTTATCTCCTGTTCTTAAATCAAATCGTCTAATCTGTGAAGCTGAAATATAAATATCCTTGTTGCTGGGCAAATAATTAATAGCACGCAAAAAACCATAGCCTTCAGGCATTATTTCCAGAATCCCGCCAGAAAACAAAAAACCTTCTTTTTCCATAGCAGCTTTGAGAATTGAAAAAATCAGCTCTGCCCTCTGCATCAGGGAATAATCTTTAATTTCATATTCTCGCGCTAAAGAATATAACTCTGCCAATTTTTTTTCTTCTAATTTGCTAATACACATTTCTTTTTCCTTCTCTTTTTCTGTCAATTCAACAACTCCTTTTTTGGTGTTCATTAGCCTGCAACCAGGCTAATGAACAGTGACTAAGTTACTAAGTGACTGAGTGACTAAGTAGACGCATTCGCAAATATAGCGACGTATACAAGGAACTCTCTGACAGGATAGCAGGATAGACACGATTCTAGCCCATCTTGTATATCCTGTCATCCTGTCAAAATACGTCACCGTATTTATGAATAGAAGCACTAAGGGCTTGTGATGAAATAAACTGTGCAATATTGCGAAGGATTTTCGTTCA
>CAZIRG010000029.1:0-10919 GCA_964541505.1 uncultured Syntrophomonadaceae bacterium
TGTGAGAACTACTGTTGCACTATTGCCTTTGTCTGGGCGGATTATTGTTTTGGATCCAGGGCATGGTGGTTATGATCCGGGGATAGTACAGGGCGGTATCTTGGAAAAAGACATTGTTTTGGATATTTCCTTCCTAGTGCGGGAGATGTTGAAAAATGCGGGAGCCATTGTTATTATGACACGAGAAAAATAGGTATATTTACAAAGGTAACTAATCTTTATTAGTAACTATTCAGGCACTAACGTAATAGTTAGAGATTGAATACCACTTTACGGTTTAAGGTTTACAGTTTACAGTTTACAGTTTACAGTGGTTACGGGGTTATGGGGTTATGGGGTTACGGGGCTCCAATTTGCTATACAATAATTAACTGGCAACTGGCAACCGGCAACCGGCAACTGACAACTGGCAACTGGCAACTGGCAACCGGCAACTAGTTTATGATCCATTGTTCATCGGTTTTTAACCGGAAAATGGTTGTAGCTGAATAGTTACAAATATTTTATAACTGATTTCATGCATAAGTGCTGGAATTTATGAGCTTGGCGAGTATATTTTGGGAGTTATTAATTTTTTGTCAGCATAATTCTTGCTAATACAACATGAAGGTGTTATAATTATTTCCAATAGAAGATAGATGTCGGTGGACAGTTACTAAATGTTACTAAATGCGGAAAGCAGAGGTGTAAAAATTTGACTGATTGTTTGTTTTGTAAAATAGTTGCTGGAGAAATTCCGACGGACAAGGTGTATGAAGATGATGAAATACTGGCTTTTAAAGATATAGCTCCCAAAGCTCCTTTTCATGTTCTGGTAATTCCAAAGAAGCATGTTGTCAACCTAGAAGATCTGCGAGATGAAGATGCTGCTCTTATCGGGCGTATTCACCTCGTTATCAGGGACATTGCGCGTCAGGCTGGAATTGCTTCTAATGGGTATAAAGTAATTACCAACTGTGGTGCTGCTGCTGGGCAGGTTGTTTTTCATATTCATTTTCATATTTTGGGTAACCAAAATCTTAATATTAATTGACACTGCTTTTCAAAAGGGATATAATCAGGGGTGTTACAATACAATAATTAGAGAAACAGTTGATGTAACTCCATTTTTAGGAGATTGGTAGCGAGGGGAGGGGAGATTCGTGGCAGAGATCAAAGTAGGTAAGAATGAAACCTTAGATAGTGCCTTAAGAAGATTCAAGAAGCAAATTGCTCGTACTGGAGTGTTGAGGGAAGTAAGAAAAAGAGAGCATTTTGAAAAGCCTAGCGTTAAACGCAAGAAGAAATCTGAAGCGGCTAGGAAGAAGAGGAAAAAGTTCTATTGATATAGCTAAGAAGCCCGGCTTTAAAATAGCCGGGTTTTGTTGTGGTTTTTGCAGATTATAGTATTTAACTTTTGTGCATGATAGTATATAATAGGAATAAGGAAGGTGGTTGCTTTGTACAGAAAAGGTCTGATTTTTATTATCGTGTTGCTCTTTTTCTTGACTTCTTTATCTATGGCGGCTCCTGGAGGAGCAGGGGAAACGGTTTATATTATTCCGCTGGAGGGTCCGGTGGAAAAGGGGTTACTCAGATTTTTGACTCGCTCTTTTCAGGAAGCGGAGAGAGCGGGAGCTAGTATGGTAATATTAGAAATAAATACTCCCGGTGGTTTTTTGGATGCTGCTTTTGATGTCAGTAGCTTGATTCGTGAGCAGGAAATGCCGGTACATGCCTATGTAAAAAATAAAGCTCTTTCTGCCGGTGCTTATCTGGCTCTTTCGTGTGACAAAATCTTTATGGCACCTGGTGGTGTTATCGGGGCTGCTGAGCCGCGCAGTTTTGTAGCTGGGGAAGAAGGTGTGGATGAAAAAACTATTTCAGCTTGGGCTGCTGCTATGGAATCTGTTGCTGAGGCAGCAGGGAAGGACCCACAGCTGGCTGAGGCTATGGTACGTAAGGAAGTAAGCATAGAAGGAGTAGTTGAAGAGGGAAGATTGCTTACTCTTACCAGCAAAAAAGCGGCAGAATTAAACTTCAGTGATGGTACCTTCCATTCACGCAGAGATCTTTTGAATTATCTGGAGCTAGAAGAGGCTAGTCTGATAGAGACCGATGAGAAGGTAGCGGAGAGGATTGCACGTATGATAACTGATCCCACCATTGCTACTATTTTATTGACCGTGGCTATGGCTGCACTGATGCTTGAACTAACGACAGCAGGTTTTGGGGTGGCCGGTTTTGTTAGTATGGCGTCTTTTGCTCTTTTTTTCGGAGGTCATATTTTCGCTGGTCTAGCCGGATATGAAGTGCTGGTTCTTTTTGTTCTGGGTATTATTTTGCTTCTTATCGAAGCGTTTTTACCAAGCTTTGGCATTGTGGGGGCAGCAGGGCTTGGTGGTATCGCGACAGCGGTGGTTCTTTCTGCTGCCGATGCCGGTCAGGGTCTGCTCATGTTTTCTTTGTCTTTCCTTTTTTCCATAGTTATAGCAGCTTTTTCTTTTCGTGCTTTAAATAGAAAAGGGTTTTTTAATCGTATTATCTTAAGTTATCAGGAAGAAAAGACTTTGGGGTATGTAGGACCGCGTTCTTACAGTGACTTGCAGGGCAAAAAAGGAATGGCGGTAACACCTCTGCGCCCTGCCGGGACAGCTCTAATAGAAGGGAAACGTCAGGACGTGGTCACCGAAGGAGGATTTATTGCTGCCGGAGCAGAAATAGAGGTTGTGCAGGTGGAAGGTGTGCGGATAGTGGTGAGGCTTCTAGTAGATGAGTAACAAAAAAAGTAAAGGGAGGAATTTTAAATGGATGCTGCTTTAGTTTCAACATTGATAACCATAGGTTTGGTTATCTTGGGTTTTTCTATCTTGTTCAGTTTTGTGCCGGTGGGATTGTGGATTGCTGCCCTGGCGGCAGGGGTAAAGGTGGGTTTGTTTACTCTAATCGGGATGCGCTTGCGGCGAGTTATTCCCTCACGTGTTATTAATCCTTTAATCAAGGCGACCAAGGCGGGGATGGATTTAAGTGTTAATAAATTGGAAGGGCATTATCTAGCTGGAGGTAATGTAGATCGGGTGGCTGATGCTCTTATTGCTGCTCAAAGAGCAAATATTGATTTGGGTTTTGAAAGAGCGGCTGCTATTGACTTGGCTGGCCGAAATGTTTTGGAGGCCGTACAGATGAGTGTTAACCCAAGAGTGATTGAGACACCGGTAGTGGTTGCCGTGGCTAAAGATGGTATTGAAGTCAAGGCACGAGCTAAAGTTACGGTAAGAGCCAATATAGATCGCCTAGTAGGGGGCGCTGGGGAAGAAACTATTATTGCTCGGGTAGGAGAAGGTATTGTTACTACTATCGGCTCCTCTGTAATGCATAAAGATGTTTTAGAAAATCCTGATTCTATTTCTAGTACTGTTCTTGCTAAGGGTTTGGATTCTGGGACAGCTTTTGAAATTCTTTCTATAGATATCGCTGATGTAGATGTGGGTAAAAATATCGGAGCAAAACTCCAGACAGATCAGGCGGAAGCAGATAAGCGTATTGCCCAAGCCAAGGCTGAAGAACGCCGGGCGATGGCTGTAGCTAAAGAACAGGAGATGGTGGCTTTTGTTCAGGAAATGCGTGCCAAAGTGGTGGAGGCAGAAGCAGAAGTTCCCAAGGCGATGGCACAGGCTTTGCGTGAAGGGAAACTAGGTGTGATGGATTATTATAATCTGCAAAATGTGGTAGCTGATACTTCTATGCGCCGGTCTATTGCTGACTTGGAAGGGAAGGGGACAGGTGGAGATATAACTTCTTAAAAAGAGATAAATAAACAGTCACAGGAGTGATGCTCTATGCAGGGTTTTTGGGATTTTATTTTTGACAATGCCATTGTCACGTTAGCTATTTTTGCACTGGGACGTCGTTTATGGCAATCCCTAATGAAAAAAAATAAGGAGTCTTCGGAACCAAGAGTTTCGGGGGCAGAACCTGAAAAGACACGCCAGATTGTTCCTCAAATCTTTGAATTTCTTAGGGAACTAGACCTAGAAGAGAAAGAGAAAGAGAAAAAACCTGTTTCTCCGACCAGATTTTTTCCTGCTGACAGGCAAAGTTTACGTCAGACTAGTAAGAAGACAGGGACACAGGAGCAGTTATCGTTGCGAGCAGAACCTGCTGCAGTAAAAGAAAAACAAGAAAGACCAGAAAAAGTCAGACGACAGAGAACAGTCCTACCCTTTTCGGCGACACTCTTTGCTACGAGGAGAGACCTATCCCGGGGGATAGTGTTAGCCGAAGTGCTAGGACCGCCACTGAGCAAAAGAAAAAACAAAGCAGGGGTTATGACATACTAATAATCCCCTTCAACTTCTAAGATTTTGTAAAAGAAGCAGTCGCAAGGCTGCTTCTTTATTTCTTTCATAACTGTAATTTATAGAGCATAGTTTATATTGTTATAAGCAAATTAAGTTGCTGGTTTACAGTTTACAGTTTACAGTGGTTACGGGGTTACGGGGTTACGGGGCTCCAATTTGCTATACAATAATTAACTGGCAACTGGCAACTGACAACTGAACCGGAGGTATCTTACTGTGGGATTTCCAAAATTTAAAAAGTAGGGCTGTATTTAGAACATATCCTGATAACTTTTTTCTCTTACGTCCTCTGAGTCGTAAAGCTGGTTGTTCACTACAGATAGAAAAGAAAGTAGGTCTGCCATTTCTTTGGGGGCGTTTAAAAAAACGACGCGGTTTGCTTCTGGGCTTTTTTCTGTTTATTTCTATTCTTTACGTTTTAAGTAATTTTATTTGGTTTATAGATATTAAAGGTCATAAGAAGGTGCCTGAAGAAGTTATTTTAGCAGCGGCTCGGGAACTTAATCTGATCCCGGGAACATTAAAAAGGAACCTTGATTTGCCCGCCCTGGAAATGGAATTTCTGCTTGTTTGTTGCGAATTAAGCTGGGTAGGTTTGCAGGTACAAGGCACAAAATTAATTATTGAAGTAGCGGAAAAAATAGTCTCTTTGGAAGATGTGCGAGGGATAACCAGTGATTTGGTGGCTTCTAGGGACGGTCTAATAGAAGATGTTTTGACTTTAGCGGGAGAAGCAAAAGTAGGTCAAGGGGAGACTGTAATAAAAGGGCAGCTTCTTATTAGTGGTGTCTTGACAGATAATCAGTCGGTTAGGTTGAATGATTTGCCAGAAGAAAATGTTGCCAGGGAAAATATTCGTGCTAGAGGTGAGGTCTGGGCTCGGGTTTGGTATGAATTTTTTTCAGAAGTATCGTTGCTAGAAACTGTCAGGGAGAAGACAGGACAGATAGCGACAGGCTTTTTTTTGTGGTTTGATGAGAAAAAGATCAGCTTTGGGCAAAAGAGCAGCCCCTATCGCAACTATACTCGAGAGATAATAAAGTATCGCTTTAAATGGAGGAATCTTGTTGTCCCTGTAGAATTCATTATGGTAAATTACCATGAACTAATTGTAACCGGTCAAGAGATAGCACCGGAGGAAGCTTTGCATAAAGCTAAGAATGAGGCTTTTTCTCTAGCAGAAAAGTATATTTCTGCCAATGTAGAAAGGCTCTCTTATGAGATGACAGAGATATCTTCTTCTCGGGAAGGGAGAAAGGTAAGTGAGTCAGCAGATAACTAGGTGTAGCTAATTACCTGCCGTGTTTGCTAATATTCTTACTTATCGTATTAACCTACTGATTCACTGATAGCCGTAGTCTGACTTGGTTATTTAGTTACTGGACTAGAGGAAGGGGTAAATTTATTGACACAACAAAAGATAAAGCACCGCTTGGAGTTTCGTAGCAATGAGGAGGCTATATTTCTTTTAGGGAGGTTTGATCGCCATCTTACCCTTTTGGAAAAAAACTTTGATCTGACCGCTATTCCCCAGGGGAATTACCTTCTCCTAGAGGGTGATGCTATTTCTGTGGGAAAAATTAAAAGGCTTTTTGAAGATCTTCTCCAAGTGCATCGTCAGGGGCATCGCCTAACTACACAGGAGTTTGAATATGCTGTGACCCTCGCCAGAGATGGTCACAATGATCTGTTGGGCGGTATTTTTGCTGACTTGCTTTATGTTACTGCTAGAGGTAAAAAAATTAAACCTCGGACATTAGGGCAAAAAAACTATGTACAAGCTATAAGAGGAAGTGATATTGTCTTCGGAATAGGACCTGCCGGAACCGGGAAAACTTATCTGGCTATGGCTATGGCTCTGGCTGCCTTGAAAGACAAATCGGTGCAGAGGATTATCTTAACTCGTCCTGCTGTTGAGGCAGGAGAACATCTAGGGTTTTTGCCTGGAGATTTACAGGAAAAAATTGATCCCTATTTGCGACCTATTTATGATGCTTTGAACGACCTGCTGGGAGCAGAAACTTTTCAAAGGTATAAGGAAAGAGGAATAATTGAAGTGGCTCCCTTGGCCTATATGCGAGGAAGAACTCTGGATAACTCCTTTGTCATTTTAGATGAAGCTCAGAATAGTACAGCAGAACAGATGAAGATGTTTTTAACGCGCTTAGGTTTCGATTCACGAGCTGTAATCACCGGAGATATTACGCAGGTAGATTTACCCAAGGGTAAGTTTTCCGGGTTGATAGAAGTAAGAAGTGTTTTAAAAGGGATAGAGGGAATTTGTTTTTCCTATTTAACAGAAAAAGATGTAGTGCGGCATCCTCTGGTGCAAAAAATTATCAAAGCTTATCAGCTTTACCAAGAGAGAAAAAGTTGATATAATTAAAAGGATAAGGAGTTGGCAGATGGGTTTTATATACAAACTGGGAGAGTTTTTTGAAGAAAAAACCTTCTTGGCTCGCAGTAAAAATTTACAGCGAAGTCTGGTAGCTTTGCTTATTTTTGCAGCCATTCTTTTTATTTTGGCTTTTACTATTATGCCTAAAAGGGTTTCTTTGGTGCTAGGTAGGCCAAGCCCTCAGACAATTTATGCCCCTCGGGAGGCTATAGATTATTATACTACTGCCCGGTTGCGAGAAGAGGCTGCTGCCAAAGTACCGGAAACTTTTGACTTTGAACATGGGATTTTGGCAGAAGCAGAGATGGCAGTGGAAAGTTTTTTTGGCGATGTTTTTTCTTTAAGAGAGGAAGAGGATGAAACAGTAAGGAAAGCAAAAATACGCACATTCAGGGAAAAATTGCCTTTTATTCTGACGGATACTGCTTTTGGTGCTCTTTTTACGGTGGAAGAGGAAGAATTGCTTAAAATGAAGTCGGTTGTTTTAAATATTTTGCATGATACTCTGGAACAGGGTATCAAACCAGCCGCTTTGGATAGTGCACGTCTTAAGGTAGCGGAGGAAATTTATCGGGAAAATTTACAGGAAGATCTTTTGCCGGCAGCGGAATTTTTGGCTGTTTCCCTTGTTCAGCCTAACCTGCTCTATAATCCTGTAGCAACTATAAGAGCCAGAGAGGAAGCTAAGGAGGCGATAGAGCCTGTAATGATATGGCAGGGTGCTCTTCTTATTAGTGCCGGGGAGCAGGTTACTGAGAAACATATTTCCCAGCTGGAAACTTTGGGATTACAAAGTATCGGCACAGACTATATTATCTTTGTTGGTCTGGTTATGTTGCTTGTTTTGCTGTTTTTCATTGTGGGGACATATCTTTCTATTTATGAAAAAGACATATTTCGAAAACCATCGTATCTGTTTCTTCTTGGGCTTGTAATTGTTTTGACACTTTTATTTGCAGTGGCGGGGAATTATTTCTCAGGATTCTTAATACCTGTTGCTATGGGTATTATCTTGATTTCTGTTCTTTTTAATTATCGGTTAGCTCTTTTAACTGCTGTTATTTTTGGTATTTTAACTGGTCTTATTACAGGTGGAGATTTTCGTTTTGTACTGGTGGCTATCTTAGGTGGTCTAGTAGCTTTTCTGGTTGTTTTCAAAGTACAAAGGCGAGACGATCTGGCTAAAGCAGGTCTTTATGTGGCACTCGTTAATGTTGTATCTATCATAAGCATTTTTTTCTTTACCGGCGTTGCTCGCCTAGAGTATGATTTTTTTAGGGAGTTCAGCATAGCTGTTTTGTCCGGTATAGGTAGTGGGTTTTTTTCTGCTATTATGGCTATTGGTCTTTTGCCTTATCTAGAAAGTGGCTTTGGTCTTACTACCTCTGTTACTTTGCTAGAACTGGCTGATCCAGGCAGGAACCTTCTTAAACGTCTCTTAAGAGAAGCTCCTGGAACGTATCATCATAGCATCATTGTAGCCAATCTAGCGGAAGCTGCTGCTGAAGCCGTAGGAGCAGATCCGCTTTTGGCCAGGGTAGGGGCTTATTACCATGACATAGGAAAATTGAAACGTCCTTATTTCTTTGCTGAGAATCAGATAGCACAAAACAATCCTCATGAAAAAATATCGGCAAACTTAAGTACTTTGATTATTACTTCTCACATCAAAGATGGTTTGGAATTGGCTCGCAAAGAAAAATTACCACGAGTTATCCAGGATATTATTCAACAGCATCATGGTACCAGTTTAGTTTCTTATTTTTATATGCAGGCAGCAGGTGATAATGACGGTAGAGAACGTATAGAGGAAATCAACTTTCGTTATGAAGGTCCCAGACCTGCCAGTAAGGAAGCAGCTATTGTTAGTTTAGCAGATGCTGTGGAAGCAACTGTTCGTTCTATGGTTAAGCCTACAGCCGGTAAAGTTGAAAGTGTGGTCAGAAAAATAATGCGAGATAAATTAGATGATGGTCAGCTCGATGAGAGTAGCTTGACTTTAGGAGAAGTAAATGATATTGCGGATACTTTTGTGCAAATGTTAGCTGGTATTTTTCATACTCGTATAGAGTATCCAGAAAAAGAGTTTAAAGAAATACCCGGAGGAGAAGAAAATGACGCTAAGAATAAAAGTTGATGATAAGGTTACCTTACCATCTGATTTTGATAGTTTAGCTGCTGATATTTGGGCAACTATTTTAAAAATAGAAGAATTGCCATCTCATTGTGAAGTGAGCTTGTTTTTTTGTGATAATAGGTTTATAAAAGAATTAAATCTATCTTACCGACATCTTGATACAGCTACCGATGTACTTTCCTTTCCCCAGTATGAGGGAAAAGAAGAAGTTTTGGAGTCAAGAGACGAAATCATACTTTTAGGTGATGTTGTTATTTCCCTGGAGAAGGCGAACGAACAGGCGGAAAAGTATGGTCATTCGCCTAAACGAGAGTTGTCTTTTCTGCTGGTACATGGTATTATGCATCTCTTGGGATATAATCATGATAACCCAGAAGCAAGAGAAGAGATGCGTTATAAAGAAAAGTACTATATACCGAGGGAACGAGGGGAATATTGACTCACTCGGGGAATGGAGAGTTGAGATTTGAAAAGCGAAATACGCAGCTTCAAAGAAAGTCTTTTTTTTGCTTTGGCTGGACTATCTCTTACTTGGAGAACCCAGCGCAATTTTCGTTTGCATGTATTAGTCGGCATTGCAGCTGTGATTTTAGGTTTAATTTTTGATATTACCCAGATAGAATTTCTTCTTGTAAGCAGTGCTATTTTTTTTGTTCTGGTGCTAGAGCTGGTAAATACCGCTTTGGAGACAGCAGTAGACCTAGCTACTCGTGAGCAGCACCCCTTGGCCTGTGCGGCTAAGAATGTAGGTGCGGCGGCGGTGCTTTTGGCAGCTTTGTATGCCTTAAGCATAGGGATAGCGGTTTTTGGCAGTAGAGTTATTAAATTTTTATACTTAGCGAGAGGGGGTTAAAATAACATGAAGCGTTTTTCATCTCAGGCCATAGTTGATAATAAATACCTTATATTACTTGTTTTGGTGCTGATAGTAAATACTGTTCTGCTAGGTTTTGGATATAATATTATCAAAGAGCACCTGGCTATTCAGGAAGAAAAACTTGTTCATAGACAGAAATTTGCGCGCGATTTATGGGATTACAACCAGCGCTTGGCCAAGGAACTAGGTGTGTATGATCGTTCAACGGTCAGAGATGCTCTTTCTCGTCTTACGCAAGAAATAGAGCTGGCTTCCGCAGGAGATGACTTGGCAAGAACTGTTTTGACATATGGCCGTCGTGCTCAGGAGACTATTCTCAGAGAATATCAGGCCAGACAAATAGAACGCATTTTAACTGCTGTTAATCAAGATACTCTAGTGCAGCGAATTAGTGGGCGTAAGGATATTTCTATCAAGGTCTCTTTGGAAGGGGGTATCTTGATAGAGCCTCCGGAAGTATTGTTAGAAGCTACTGTTGTTCAAATAGCTGACATTGCCTTTGAAAATGAAATAGTGCAGAATATTTCTGTTGATATAACTGTAGAAGATGGCGTTGGGAGGATTGCAGTTCCTTTTAACCCGGTTGAGCATATAAAGGCTTTAAGCGCCGAGATAGATTCTTTACGAGTGGCTATGCGAGAAATTCGTTCTACAGCTGGTTTATTGGAAATGTCAGGTCCGGGAATAATAATTGAAATATATGATGCCCCAGATGGGTTTACTACCGAGGCAATTATTCATGATACTGATGTGCGTGATGTTGTTAACGAACTTTTTGCTTCTGGGGCACGGGGAGTTTCGGTAGGTGGGCAGCGTCTGGTGGCAACTTCTGCTATTCGCTGTGTTGGACCTGTAGTAATGGTTAATGACAAGCATATTGCTGTAAACCCGGTGGTGATAAAAGCGTTGGGAGATCCGATGATTTTAGAGAGCGGTATAGATATTATTCGTTTTTCATTAGAAAGTAGACGAAATCTTTTCTTTGAAATTGAGCAGGTAGATAATCTTACATTGCCGGCTTTTGCTAGTTAGTTAATTTAGGGGTTAGAGGTATTATTTAGAAGTTAGAAGTTAGAGGTTAGAAGTTAGACGTTAGAGGTTAGAAGTTAGACGTTAGAGGTTAGAAGTTAGACGAGGGCTAGGAACGAGGAAAGAATGGAGAATTAT
>CAZIRG010000029.1:11019-13143 GCA_964541505.1 uncultured Syntrophomonadaceae bacterium
GTTAGAGGTTAGAAGTTAGACGAGGGCTAGGAACGAGGAAAGAATGGAGAATTATTATGTGTGAGGGTGTTAATGTGGATTATATTTATTTACTGGGCAGAGCCAAAGAAGCACGGGAGAAAGCTTATGCGCCTTACTCAAAATACAAGGTGGGGGCAGCTTTACTGACGGTTGATGGGGATATTTTTACTGGCTGTAATGTAGAAAATGTTTCCTACGGTCTGTCTATTTGTGCTGAAAGAACGGCTCTTTTTACAGCTATCGCAGCTGGGAAAAGAGATTTTATTGCCATGTCTATAGTGGCTTCTTCTCCTGAAGTTTCGCCTTGTGGTGCTTGCCGGCAAGTTCTTTGTGAACTTGCTCCTCAAGCAGAGATAATTACTTTTTCCCGGGCAGGAGATATAAAAATCAAAAAAGTAGCAGAATTACTTCCCGAGGCGTTTGGAGGATTATATGTATAAATCAGGATTTGTGGCGGTGATTGGTCGCCCTAATGTGGGGAAATCTACTTTGCTTAATAGTTTGCTCGGCCAAAAACTGCTTATTGTCAGTGATAAACCGCAAACTACCCGGAATAAAATCCACTGTATTTTACATACCTCGGAGGCGCAGGTGGCTTTTTTGGATACTCCCGGCATTCATCGTCCGCGGCATAAGTTGGGACAGCAGATGGTCAGAGCGGCTACCAATGCCCTTAGAGAAGTTGATCTTATTCTTTTTATGGTGGAGAGCATTGTTCCTCCCGGACCCGGAGATAGGTATATTTTAGAACTATTAAAAAAAATAGATACACCAGTATTCTTAATTATCAACAAGATAGATATGCCGTCAGAAAGTAGAGAGGTAAATATAAGAGAATACCAGACACTATACCCCTTTCAGCAGGTTTGGGAGATTTCTGCCTTGCAAGGAACAAACCTAGCGGAATTGACAACAGGAATAGTTTCTTTGCTCCCTGCAGGACCAAAATATTACCCGGTAGAGATGGTTACAGATCAACCCGAAAGGTTTGTAGTTGCAGAACTGATACGCGAGAAAATTCTCTTGCTTACCAGGGAAGAGATACCTTATTCTGTGGCGGTGGCAGTAGAGGAAATGCATAAAAGGGAGCAGGGGGAGATAGTGGATATAAGTGCTGTTATTTACATAGAGAGAGAGTCACAAAAAGGTATAGTAATCGGTAAAGGTGGTCGAGTTATCAAAGAAGTAGGTTCTCTGGCCAGACAGGAGATAGAAAACCTTTTAGGTAGTCAGGTTTTCCTTGATCTGTGGGTTAAAGTAAAAAAAGATTGGCGCAATAAAGAGTCGTTTCTTAAAGAATTTGGCTATCGTGGGGACTAATGATGAAACAGTGGAAAAGTGAAGGACTGGTTTTAAGGATCAGACCCTACGCCGAATCCGATAAAATGGCTACACTTTTTACCTTGCACGAGGGTAAAATAACTGCTATGGCCAGGGGAGCTCGTAAAACAAAAAGTAAATTAGCTGCTATTGTGGATATGTTTATCCGCAGTGAGTATCTTTTGTTTCGTGGTCGGAACATGGCGACTGTACAGCAAGTTTCCCTGCTGGAAAGTTTCCCGCAGATAAGGAAAGATATTTCTCTTTATTTTTATGCTCTATATCTTTGTGAGCTTCTGGAGAGAGTTTTGGAAGAAAATCATGCTGTGCCGGAAATTTATAAGCTAACCTTAGAAACCCTTTATGCTCTGAATGAGGGATTAGGAGATCCTGCTTTGATTGTATGTGCCTTCGAACTTATTTTGCTTAAAGAACTGGGTTATTGTCCTGTACTTGAAGAATGCTTGGACTGTGGGAAAAGACAAGCTCTTGATTATTTTTCTGTTTCCATGGGGGGAGTATTATGCTTGACCTGCAGCCAGAGCAAAAGCAGCAGCTCTATTTCTGCCGGTAGTATTGCTGTGATGCGACGTATCGTAAATAATGGTCTTGCTGGTATGAGAGTAGTAAAAACTTCTCCTGATTTGAAGAATGAGTTATCCCAGATTTTATGGAATTTGATTTCTTATAATACTGGTGTTGTGAATATTAAGAGTAGAAGATATTTGGTTAGTGACTAAGTGACTAAGTGACTAAGTGACTAAGTGACTAAGTGACTAAGTG
>CAZIRG010000030.1:0-12797 GCA_964541505.1 uncultured Syntrophomonadaceae bacterium
TTCTTATCATTCCGTTACTTGACAAATTAATTTTATGTTTATGCAACGCTACTGAGTATATATGTAACCGTTCACGCTAATGTGTCATGATTCATGCTGCCATGTCATTTCGACCAAAGGGAGAAATCTTTACCATCCAGAACTCAGGTCTTTCCAGTTTGGATCCAACAGGTAACAATTTCGGGAAAGGTTTTTGACAGAAATGGCTGCCACCACGCAAGTATTGTCACGTTTTCAAAGTAAGGAGGCTGCTATGTATTTTTAGACTGCCAAACACAATATGATCTAAAATGAAATATTTTCAAGCCATTGCAATAGCGATTTCGTTCTTTCTTAAGGGATTAATCGGAAGTTTTAAAATGTCATCCTTATCAAGACAAAGACTCTCAGGGATTCAGATTTAAGAAACCGCAACTATTGGAACTGAAATAATCTCTTGGGGAATCAGCATTTCTTCATTTCGCATCATTTCTCCTATTTTCTCGGCCCATTTCCCTGGGATATACTGCTCTCCACACTGGCGACACTGGTTTAAAGGAATGTCTTTAAAAATTACTAGGCTGCCATCTTTTTTTGTCATTCTGACAGGACCAAACGTTTGAATGACTTCACCCCTACATTCAAAACATCTCATTTAATCACTCTCCTCGTCCTTGGATTGATCCATTCTGCCTGATTCGGTTCGTACATTGTAATTATCCATAACATATCATTGGCCAAGCCACATAGCACGTGAATATCTCTTCCAGCCTGAGTTTTCCCATAAACGAGGCAACTATGCCCTCTCTTATCTTCGGGATAATCCTCTATGATTTCTCCGCTCAAAAGCACCTCTTTGACCTCAAGCGGATTAATTCCTCGAATAGAAGCTCTTTCCACCGCATGGAGTTTAAGTTGATAATTTCCGTTCTCTACCTGCTCTTTGATCCACTGCATTTATTTTTTGTCTCCTTTGTAAAATCAGGTGAGCAAATGGAAGGCTGCTTGCCTATTTCAACTCTCGTTCAGAAACAAGTTTTAATTATTCTTTATAGATAAAGAATACTTTATGAGGTCTTTTCTGTCAAGGGAAACCAAGATAGCGATTTAGTGTTTTTAATGTCGGGTGCTGCCGAGATATTGAACTTAACACTTAGATATAGTTTTTAAAAATAGAATTACTAATAAAGCCAATACTTGAAGGCATTTGAGTGTCATAGCCATCAACGAAAATGGAGAAGAACCACTTTTTTTTCAATAACATTGGGGGTGATATCATGGAAGAGATAGCCAATAGAAATCCGGCCATTAGAAAGGCAATCAGCATTGAAGAAATAATAAAAAGAGATTCCAACGAGCGGCGGCTCTATTTATTTCAGGAAAAAGCTAGGATGGAGCGGGAATCTTCCCTTAAGGGGGCTGAAGTCAGAGGTATGGAAAAGGGAGCAACTGAAAAACAAAAAGAAATAGTTAGGAACATGTTAAAATTAAACTTGAACATAACCACTATTCAGCAAACAACCGGATTGTCGCAAGGAGAAATCAAGCAGCTGATTGGTAGTTGATCAGGGACGGTTTTTTAAGGGATCAATCTGCATATCTTTAATCAACATCTTCCGGGCAGTTCTAAGCGCTTTTTTTTGCCTACCTTCTTGCCTGCCTTGCTCAATCAACTGCACAGCAGCACTCATAATCAATTCCTGCTTTCCGTTCGTTAAAATACTTATTTAAATTTACGGTTAAAAGCAGGATTTTTATTTGAGGAAGCGAAAGAAAGAAAACAGGTTGTGTTAAGAATTATTTTCATGGGAGGATGAGATAATATGGCTGATGCTATTGATTACGAGATTTTTGGAGATGATATGCAGATGGTGGAAATTGAACTTGATCGGGGCGAAGGAGTAAGAGCAGAAGCTGGTGCCATGATGTATATGGAAGAAGGCATCGAAATGCAGACGTCTGCCGGAGGTGGTTTATTTGGTGGATTTAAGCGTATGCTTACAGGAGAGAGTTTTTTTATTACTACGTTTTTGTATAATGGTAGAGGAAAAGGTCATGTTGCTTTTGGAGCACCTTACCCGGGTAAAATAATTCCCCTTGATTTAAATGAGCTGGGAGGAAATTTTCTTTGCCAGAAAGATGCTTTTTTATGTGCTGCTAGGGGCATCGAAATTGAAGTAGCCTTTACCAAAAAAATCGGAGCTGGATTGTTTGGCGGTGAAGGTTTTATTTTACAGCGTCTTACGGGAAATGGTCTAGCTTTTGTTCATGCTGGTGGGGCAATAATAAAAAAAGAACTGCGAGCTAATGAAATTTTACGTGTAGATACTGGTTGTCTAGTGGCTTTTTCTCCCTCTATAGATTATGATATTCAATTTTTGGGGGGATTTAAAAACGCTCTCTTTGGTGGTGAAGGGATGTTTTTGGCGAAGATAACCGGACCTGGACTTGTTTACTTGCAAAGTCTGCCTTTCTCACGCTTGGCTGACCGTATTTTTGCAGCATCACGCTCTGGTCAAAAGGGTGAACAAACAGGTATCGGTGGTAATTTGCTGGGAGGAATTTTGGGAGGACGTTAGCAACTTTTCTCACTTGAGAATCATTTCGAAAGGAATGGATATAAAATTGGCGGAATCAAAAAGTAAGCAAAAAAAAGAATTTAAGGTACGAGGGATGTCTTGCAGCAGTTGCGCCCTGAAGATAGAAAAGAATTTACAGAAAAAAGAGGGTGTTATGACAGCGAATGTCAGCCCTGTAACTGAAAAAGCTTTTGTTGAGTTTGATGAAACACAGATAGCAGCTGAAGATATAAAGAAAATAATAGTAGAAGCAGGCTTTGAAGTAGTAGAAGAAAAGGTGGAAACAGAAAAAGTTGTTTTTAAAATTAAAGGAATGAGTTGTGCTGTTTGTGCTGAAAAAGTGGAGAAAACTTTAAAGAAAATGGCGGGAATAGAGTTGGTCGCGGTAAATTTTGCTACTTCTAAAGCAATGGTTGCCTATAATCCACAGGAAGTGCGTTTATCAGAGATAAAACGCCAAGTAGCTGTTTCTGGTTATGAACTTACTTTTTATGAAGAAGCCTCTTTAGGGGAAGAGGAGAATGAAGAGCAACTAGAGCTAGCAAAAATGAAGCGAAAGCTACTGATTTCTGCAGTGCTAGCGGGTACTATCATGATACTTATGGTTGTACATATGTTTGTTGTTCCAGTGCCCGGTTATTTGGCTATTACGGCATTGCTGGGCTTACCTGTTATTTTTGGAACGGGTTTGCACGTGCATAAAGCAAGCTTTAGAGCTTTGCGAAATAAAAGTCCTAACATGGATGTTCTTATTTCACTTGGTTCGCTGCCGCCTTATTTAGTTGGCTTGGCTGGGTTTTTCTTTCCCATACAGACCTTTATCGAGATGGCCGTTTCCATTATGACTTTGCACCTAGTTGGTAAGTACCTAGAAGTTAAGGCCAAGGGCAGAGCTTCCCAGGCTATCAAGAAATTACTTCAAATGGGTGCCAAAACAGCAAGGATTATCTTGGGAGAAGAAGAAATAGAGGTACCAGTCAAAGAACTGCAAAAAGATGATATAATGGTAATTAGACCAGGTGAAAAAATCCCTACCGATGGCATTGTTATCGAAGGGAAGAGTCTAGTGGATGAATCAATGGCCACGGGAGAATCTATGCCGGTAAATAAAGCAACCGGTGATGAAATTATAGGAGCTACTATCAATAAAAATGGTTTGTTAAAGGTTAAAGTAACAAAAGTGGGCAAGGAGACTTTTTTAGCCCAGGTAATAAAAATGGTAGAAGAATGTCAGGGTTCAAAGGTGCCGATACAGGAATTTGCTGATCGCATAACAAGTTATTTTGTACCTGCTATTATGGTACTGACATTGTTGGTATTTATTTCTTTTAACCTGTTTTCATCATTTCATTTGAGTATTCTTGAGTGGGGTGCCGGTTTTTTGCCTTGGGTTAATCCTGACTTTACTCCCTTGACTTTAGCCTTTATTGCTTCCACTGCGGTTTTAGTAATTGCTTGCCCGTGTGCTTTGGGACTAGGCACTCCAACAGCCTTAATGGTCGGAAGTGGTATTGGTGCGGAGAAGGGGATTTTAATTCGCAACGGGGAAACAATCCAAACGATTAAAGAAGTTAAATGTATTGCTTTTGACAAAACAGGCACTATTACGTTGGGGAAACCTGTAGTGACGGACTTGATTGTTAGGGAAGGTGTACAGGAAACAGTGATGCTTTCTTATGCTTCTTCGCTGGAGAAGGTCTCGGAACACCCTTTGGCACATGCGATACTAGAAGAAGCCAGTAAAAGAAAACTTTCTTTAGATGATGTAAATGAGTTTTATGCTATTACCGGTCGGGGAGCAAAAGGTGTTATCAAGGGAAAAATAATAATAGTTGGCAATAGAGAACTGCTGGCAGAAAATAAAATACCCTATGGAGATATGGAAGAGCGGGTGATATTATTGGAGGAGGAAGGGAAGACAGTCATTTTAGTTGCCGCAGAAAATGAATTACTGGGGTTGATAGCGGTAACAGATCCTCTAAAGCCAGAAGCCATTGCAGCAATAAAAGAATTGGAAAGCATGCAAATTAGAACTGTGATGATTACAGGTGATAATAGAAGAACTGCTGCTGTTATTGGAGAAAAAGTAGGTATGAGCCGTGTTGTTTCCGAAGTTTTACCAGCCGGCAAAGTAGAGGAAATCCGCCGTTTACAAGAAGAGTATGATCTCGTGGCCATGGTGGGAGATGGTATCAATGATGCTCCGGCTTTAAAGCAAGCCAACGTTGGGATTGCTATCGGCACAGGAACTGATATTGCTATTGAGGCCGCAGACTTAACGCTGGTAAGTGGAGAATTGAGTGCCTTGATTAGTGCTATCAAGCTCTCTAAAGCAACTTTTAGAAAGATTAAAGAAAATTATTTCTGGGCTTGGTTTTATAATGCTATCGCTATTCCTATTGCTATGCTTGGTTTACTGCATCCCATGATTGGTGCAGCGGCAATGTCACTTAGCTCACTTAATGTGGTATATAATTCATTAAGGTTAAAGAAAGTAGATATTGAGCCGAGGTATTATTTAGAGGTTAGAGGTTAGAGGTTAGAGGTTAGAAGTTAGAGATTGGACGAGGGAAAGAACGAGGGACGAGAGGTATTACTTACAACTTTCCAACCTCCAACATCCCACCTCCAACCTCCAAAATGAGGGGTGGGGATTAATTGTTAGAGATAAGAAGCGGGGATGAGAAGGATACTAAGCGGTGGGGAGAAAAACTGGGGCTAAGTTTAGTTTGTCCTGTTGTAATAGTTCTGGCGGGAGAGTTAGGGGCCGGTAAAACTACCTTTGCGCAGGGTTTAGCTAAGGGGCTCGGGATAAAAGAAGATGTTAGCAGTCCCTCTTATAACCTTTTAAATATTTATCAGGGACGTATGTTTCTTTATCATTTTGACTTTTACAGATTGGAAAAAGAGGCAGATTTGTGGGAGTTAGATTTGGAGGAATATTTTTTTGGTGAGGGTATTTCTTTAGTGGAATGGGGAGACAAATTCCCCGCAGTCTTGCCTCCAGCATTTTTACGAGTTAATTTTACCTATTCTTTAAATGCAGAAACTGAGAGGATATTGTCATTTTCTTCTCGTGGTGACTACCCCGGAATTTTGGTAAAGGAGTTAACTGCTTATGCTTGTACTGGGTATTGATACGGCGACACAAGTTTGCTCTGTGGGTTTGGTTAGTGGAGAGGAATTGGTAGGGGAATACCTGTTAAACGTTAAAAAAACTCACTCTCAGAGGTTGCTCCCCTTGATTGATACTCTTTTGAGCGATGTTAGCATAGACAAAAAAGAATTGACAGGTATAGCTGTAGCTTCAGGTCCAGGTTCTTTTACCGGTATCAGAATTGGTATGGCAACAGCCAAAGGTTTGGCACAGTCCTTAGATATTCCCTTAACAGGAGTTTCTACCCTAGATATAATTGCAGCTCGCTTTGTTCACACAGATTACTTGATTTGTCCGCTATTAAATGCACGGCGAAATCAGGTATATACAGCCATTTACCAAAATATCTCATGTGAACTAAAAAGGCTTTCTGAATACATGGCTCTTTCTTTGCATAATCTGGTAGCAAAGCTGCAAAACTTTCCGACAAAAGGCTATCTTTTCCCGGGTGATGCGCCAGATGTATATCAATCTTTTTTGCAAGAGAATTTAAAAGATAAATATAGACAGCTTCCTCCTGTTTACAGGTTGAATCAAGGAAGTATAGTTGCTTGGTTGGGACAGAAAAAATTACAGTTCAAATCCAAAAACGAATTATACAGTTTATCACCTCTTTATGTGCGTAAGCCAGAGGCTGAAGTGAAATTGGAAGTTATTATGTGAAGGTGAGATGCGACAGGTGAATATTTTTTCTCCGCCGGATAAGCTAACTTTTTCGCTTATGCAGCTGAACGATATAGATGAAGTACATAAAATTGAAGTTTGCTCTTTCGAGAAGCCTTGGCAAAAGGAGAGTTTTGTCAGGGAAATCATGGATAATTGTTATGCCTTTTATTTGATAGCTCGAGATAGAAAGAAAATTGTTGCTTATGGTGGTATTTGGCTAATGAAAACAGAAGCTCACATAACTACTCTGGCAGTGCGGTCTGATTACCGGCAACGTGGAATAGCTGGTAAGCTTATAAATGCTTTTATACAGCTGGCTAGAAAAAAAGGAGCAAAAAAAATGAGTTTAGAAGTAAGACCATCTAATCAGGCAGCTCGCAAGCTATATGAAAAACAAGGATTCTTTATTAAGGGAGTTAAAAAGAAATATTACATGGGAGAAGATGCTTATATTATGTGGAGGAGAATTTGATTTGTGAGAAATGATACAAAGAAACCCTTGATTTTAGGAATTGAAACCAGTTGTGATGATACAGCTGTGGCACTAGTAGCCGGAGGGAAAACTGTGCTTAGCAGCTTGGTTGCTTCCCAGGTTGACTTTCATAATCGTTTTGGTGGAGTGGTCCCCGAAATAGCTTCGCGGCAACACTTAGAGGCTTTAACTCCCCTTATAGACGAAGTCCTTTTAAAAGCCGGGAAAAAGAAAGAAGATTTAGAAGCTATAGCAGTTACCTATGGTCCTGGATTGGTGGGAGCACTTTTAGTAGGGGTTGCGGCAGCCAAATCACTGGCTTATGGTCTAGAAATACCTTTGATTCCGGTTAATCACATTATTGCCCATATCTATGCCGGATTTTTGGTATATGAAGATCTCTCTTTCCCCCTGATGGCTTTAGTGGTATCAGGCGGTCACAGCAGCTTGATTTACATGGAAAAAGAGGGGCGAGTAAAGGTTGTTGGGAAGACTAAAGATGATGCAGCCGGGGAAGCTTTTGATAAAATAGCTCGTGCTCTTAACCTTGGGTATCCGGGCGGACCTGTTATTGACAGGTTGGCGGCAGAAGGTAATCCGCAAGCTATCCCTTTTCCAAGAGCTTATATGGGAAAAGAATATCGTTTTGATTTTAGTTTCAGTGGCTTAAAATCTTCTGTTCTAAACCATATAAATAGTTTGCGTCAAAAAGGAGAGGAATTAAATATCCCCAACATAGCGGCAGGATTTCAGGAGGCTGTCATAGAGGTACTGGTTAACAAAGCTATGGCGGCAGCTGAGGAATATAATGTATCTAATTTAGTTTTAGCTGGTGGGGTAGGAGCTAACAAGGGGCTAAGGAAGTTGCTTTACCAAGAAGGTGAAGCCAATAAAGTAAATGTTTTTGTTCCGTCTGTTGATTTATGTACTGATAATGCGGTTATGGTGGCGGTCGCTGCCTTTCCTCTTTATTGTCGGGGAGTTAGAGCATCCTTGGACTTAAATGCCGTTCCCGGTCTTTCACCAGAGGATACCTATTGAATTTTTTCGCAAGTAATTATGTAAAGAATATGGGGATATTGTGGAAAAGTGATATTTTCTTTGGGTGGAAGTGCTTTTCCTGTGGATAAAGTTGTGGATACTGTGGATTACTTTGTTAACAATTAGCGTAAACTATTATATATATGCTATTTTAAAGGTTTTAGAACCAAGATTTTGGTTACATAATACCTTTTCATAAAACTTTACAAAGAATTTACAAGAACTTTGCAAAGAATTTACAAAAACTTTACAAAGAATTTACAAACCAAAAAGAAAGCAGTGCTTATATGTTGAAAAAAGAAAATCATATATTTTTTATTGGTATTGGCGGTTATGGGATGAGTGCCTTGGCTAAAGTTTTGCTTCACCAAGGGTATACCGTCAGTGGCTCTGATTTGAAGCCTTCCCCCCTCACCTACTCCTTAGAAAAAATGGGGGCAACTGTTTATTATGCACATAAAAAAGAAAATGTAACCGGAGCAGACCTGGTGGTCTATTCTACAGCTATACCCAAAGATAATCCAGAGCTACTAGAATGTCATTCTCAAAAAATACCTTTATGGCATCGCTCTGATTTGTTAGCACAATTTATAAACAGTCATTTTGGGATTGCTGTTACCGGAACTCATGGCAAAACTACAACCACAGCTATGATTACTTTGATTTTGACGGAAGGTGGACTTGATCCAACAGCTTTGGTAGGCGGGGAAGTCCCAATTTTAAAGAGTAATGCCCGTTTTGGCAGGAGCAAATATCTTTTAGCAGAAGCTTGTGAAAGCGATCATTCTTTTTTACGCTATCAACCGGAGATAGCTATTCTTACCAATGTTGAAGCCGACCATTTAGAGTTTTATGATGGTGATTTTAGCAAGCTTTTGGAAATATATAAAGATTTCTTGGCTTGTGTTAAGCCTGGCGGTAGCATTATTTATTGTGCGGATGATAAAAACACAGTCAAAATTATGGATAATTTTTCAGGAAAAAAAATAACCTGTGCTCTCGAAAAATCAGCTCATTACAAAGCCTCCAACTTGACTGCAGTGAAAGGTTGTTACAGCTTTGACTTCGTGGAAAGAGGTAATAACTTGGGTAGTATTTTGCTTGCTGTACCGGGAAAACATAATGTCTATAATGCCCTGATGGCAGCTGCCCTAGCTAGGAAATTGGGAATCGGTTTGCCGGCTATAGAAAAGGCACTGGCTAGGTACGGGGGGACCAAAAGACGCTTTCAGGTCCTAGGGATGCCGGGTGGGGTTACGGTTATAGATGATTATGCTCATCATCCTACAGAGGTAAAGGCTACCCTAGAAGCGGCTTATGCTTATACATCTGGCAGGGTTATAGCAGTTTTTCAGCCGCATAAATATACTCGTTTAAACTTCTTTATGGATGACTTTGCTCGCTCTTTCGGGGGGGCAGCTATGATTATTTTGCATGATGTTTACTCAGCAGGCGAAAAAGCTATAGAAGGGATAAATTCTGTTGTATTAAAAGAGAAAATCTCTAAAGAAACTACTGTGCCTATCTATCATTTTTCTGCACATGAGGAAATAATTTCTTTTCTTAAAACGATAGTACAAAAAAATGACCTGGTAATCTTTATGGGTGCAGGTGATATCTCTGGCACTGCTTATCGTTTTAATGATGAGTTACAGAAGTTTTTCTCCTCCCCAAACCAAGTATTTGCAAATATGACTTTTTAAACACAAGCATGCCAACGTTTGCGAGAATTAAAGACAAGAAAGTTTTTCGCTATGATACTCAATAATTAAACCTTTAGCCAATCTGATTAATGTTGCACTTTTTGGGTCTAGACGCCTCGGAAATTACAGAAATACTGCCAACAGAACTACCAGCAATAGAAGCAAATGTTGTAACTATTCAGCTACAGCCATTTTCCGGTTAAAAACCGGTGAACAATGGCTTATAAATTAGTTGCCAGTTGCCAGTTGCCAGTTAATTATTGTATAGCAAATTGTAATCTCGTAATCACTGTAAACCGTAAACCGTAAACCGTAAACTGCAAACTGTAAACTGTAAACTGTAAAAGGCAGCTATTAAATTGAGCAAACAAAGTAATTTGCTCAGCGAGCAGCTAATGAGCTTAATTTCTGATATAATAGTTTTAGCAGATAAAATTTTAACCAAAGAAGATATAAGTGATATTTGGGAGGAGATAAGTATGTTAAAAGTTATTCAATTTACCGAAGAAAAAGGCATAGAAAAAGGGATAGAAAAAGGCATAAAGGGTGGTATGCAAGACATTATATACAAGCAGCTGTTAATTAAATTCAAAAATGTACCAGATGAATATAAAGAGCAGTTGGAAAAACAAGGACAGGAGAAGCTAGAAATCATTGGCATGAAGATAATGGAAATAAAAAAACTAGATGAACTAAAAGAATATTTGCAATAAACTAAAACAAGCAGTATTTGTGCAAATCCGGACATTTGTAGGGGTAGAGCTGATTTTCTTATTGATAAACTCCTCCAACACACTTATAATACTCAATAATTAAACGTTTAATCAGCGAAGGTTAAAATTAAGGTTAAAAGGTAAAAAGGTGAAAAGGAGTAAAAAAATGAAAATACCTGATGGAATATCAAACTTTGAAAGCTTAAGAACAGAAGGATACATTTATATTGATAAAACAAATTATATAGAAGCACTTGAGAAGATTAGCAGCAAATACGTGTTTTTTATAAGACCAAGAAGATTTGGCAAAAGCCTTTTCTTATCAACGCTGGAGCACTATTACGACATAAACTCAAAAGATAAATTCCCAGCTCTCTTTGGCGATCTATACATTGGCAAAAATCCTACGCCTCTAAGCAGCAGCTATTTGGTATTGCAGTTAGACTTTTCTGGTTTGAATACCGAGAATAAGGAAAAGCTAGAAAATTCATTTAGATTGAGTTTGATAAGCGATATAAGAAAATTTTTGATAAAACATCAAAATATTTTTGCAAATGCCGCTGACCTGAAAGAAAAATTAAGCCAAATACAAGATATAAAATTGGTGTTAGAATTTATATTAGAGCAAGCTCAAATATTAGACAAAAAGATATACCTCATCATAGACGAATACGACCACTTTGCCAACGACATCATAGCAATGGGAGAAAGTAACTTTTATAAAGAAATCATCAGAGCTACAGGATTTGTAAGAGACTTCTATGAAACAGTAAAAATAGCTACTAAGACAGTGATAGATAGAATATTCATAACAGGCATATCACCAGTAATGCTAGACGATTTAACAAGCGGTTTCAACATAGCAGCAAATCTAACTTTAAAGCCTGAACTTAACGAAATGATGGGCTTTACAGAACAAGAAGTTGCAAAGATAATAGACACTCTAAATATAGAAATCACAATGCCGATTACAGGAAAAAAACTAAGCAAAGAAGAACTTTTGCAAGAACTCAATAAAAACTATAATGGCTATTTGTTTAACTCAAAAGCAAGAAAAAGAGTCTATAATCCCAATATGACTTTATATTTTTTTAAAGAATGCTATTTTAGCAAAGAATATCCAGAAAAAGTAATAGACGACAATATAAAAACAGATTACGGAAGATTAAATCGTTTAACAGCCAATGAAGAGAATAAAAAAATATTAGATGAAATCATAAAGAATGAAAGCATAACAGCAAATATAGCAACAAGATTTGCATTTGACACAATGTATGACAGAGAATATTTTGTATCGCTATTATTCTACATGGGGCTTTTGACAATTGACAGACAAGAAAAAACAAGGCTTATACTAAAGATACCCAACTACGTGGTAAAAATAGTTTGTTGGGATTATATGATGACAAAGCTAAAAGTAGAATATGACATACAAATAGACTTAGAAGAAGTAAGGCTAGCAATAGAAAATATGGCTTATGATGGCAAGATAGAGCCTTATATAGAATATATAAGTAAAAATGTTTTACAAAAGCTTTCAAATAGAGACTTGATAAAATTTGATGAAAAGAATATAAAGCTAATGCTGTTTATATACCTATCCGATAGCAATGCATATCGTCTATACAGCGAAAGAGAAACAGAAACAGGCTATATAGACATATATTCAGAAAGAGACCCACGTTTACCAGACACCAAATACGAATGGCTAATAGAGTTAAAGTATTTAAAAGAAAGCGAGAGAGATAAGCTAGAGCAAGTAAAAAAGCAAGGGCTTGAGCAATTAGAAAGATATGCCAAGAGCAAAAATTTAGCCGACAAAGAAAACTTAAAAAAAGCTCTTTTGATATTTATAGGCAAGAAGGATTATGTGATACAGAGTTGATGCATGAGTTTTAAAAGATAAAAAGATAAAAGTTTTTCCTGCTATTTTCAATAATTAGACGCTGAAGGACGCTGATTAATATGATTAATTAAGACGCAGATTTAATATGATGAAATATGATTTATATGAAAATATTAAAATTATAAATTATAACTAATCATAAAAAAATCATAAAATATCAGCGTCTAAAAATCGGCGTCCATCATAAAAATCATAATAAATCAGCGTCTATTTTTAAATATTTTATAACTGATTTTATGCGTTAGTGCTGCCTAGTGATGAAAGTTATGGCTCAATGGAAAGTTTTAAGGTAAAAAGGTAAAAAGGTAAAAAGGTAGTCTCTTAGTCTCTTAATTGTTGAGTTATCGCACAACGAGCATAGAGGGATGGTAACCACCATAAATAAAACAACTTTAGCGTTCGTGTCAAAAAAGAACCGTTCCCGGTGGCTTAAAAAGAACCGTCCCCGATGGCTTATCCCCAATGGCTTGTTAATCTTATAAAATCATATTTAACAAACAGGGAGACAGTTATTTATAATGACGATTGACCACGAAAGAGTAGCACACAAAATTGCTTATATTCGTGAGCAAATAACAGCT